>NZ_WJID01000037.1:0-207 GCF_010994055.1 Gracilibacillus thailandensis
TCGATCGAGGACTTAACTATACCTTTTGTTTGAACTTGTAATATAACTCTTATCTAGTTTTTAGGGTACATCCCTTAATATTATACACAGTCTGGTGGCGATAGCGGAGAGGTCACACCTGTTCCCATGCCGAACACAGTAGTTAAGCTCTCCAGCGCCCATGGTAGTTGGGGCTCACGCCCCTGCAAGAGTAGGACGTTGCCAGGC
>NZ_WJID01000038.1:0-22552 GCF_010994055.1 Gracilibacillus thailandensis
AGGCCATTGATAAAAAACTTCTTAGTCATAGGACTAAGAAGTTTTTTTGTATGTAAGGAAAGTATAAAATTTGCGCAGATGTCTAGCTCCGAGCGCCCAAAAACTAGGCGCCTTCTATGATAAGTCATCATCGGTTCGTAAACTCACCGTGATTCCTTTATCTCAGTTGAGGAGCTCCACAAGTCGCTACGTTTCTAAGCGGGCGCTCTGCGCTTTTCTCATATGCTAAAATATTATTGAAAGGAAATATCTAAGATTCTTCTTGGAAGAGACGTAACGAGCCTTTTCTTATCAGGGAGGTGCTCTTAGGAGCAGGAGAGTATATGCACACTTCAAATTAGAAGACAAAAGTCTGTTAAAATTTATTTATTTTTGTGACAAAATAGAATATATATAATAGATCAAAACGAAAAAAGGAGTAATGAAAATGAACCAGATATCAAAACTCGATGAAACGTACTATGGAGACATTATGGATTTATCACAATATGCCTTTCAATATAGATTGTCAGAAGAAGAATTAGCAGCGAAGAAAGAACAGATGAGCAATCATACTGTATGGGGATGGTTGGAAAATGAGCAATTGGCTGCGAAGGTTCATGTTATTCCCTTAAAAGCATATATTCAAGGTGAAATAATGAAAATGGGCGGTGTCGCTTCAGTTGCATCATGGCCAGAATATCGAAGAGGTGGAAAAGTGAAACAACTGCTCAAGAAAGCGTTACAGGAAATGAAAACGAAAGGGCAAATCATCTCCTATCTACATCCATTTTCTGTACCATTTTATCGAAAATATGGCTGGGAAATAACTTTTGACAAAGCAGATTGTAAAATACCAATTCGAAGCTTAAAGAAACGTTGGGATGGGATTGGATTTGTAAAAAGAGGTAATAATAATGATCAGACAATATCAATGTTAGATAATATTTATACTGAATATGCGAGTTCGTTTACAGGTCCATTAGTCAGAGATCAACATTGGTGGAAACATCGGATTCTTAACAAAGATGACTTTATAGCGATTGCATATCATGATGATCATACACCAGAAGGATACATAGTATACAATGTAAAAGATCATATTTTTACAGTTAAGGATATCGCATTTTCAACCTTAAATGGCCAGAAGTTACTGTTGCAATATATGCATGATCATGATTCCATGGCGGACGACATAGTTGTTAGTTTACCTATTAACGATGGAATGACGCTTTTGGTTGAAGAGCCTAGATTTGAACAGAAGGTAACACCTTATTTCATGTCTCGTATTGTCGATGCAGGGGCATTTCTTGCACAATTTCCATACAAGAAATCAGATCATTTTTCTACTTTTGCTATTCATATAGAAGATCAATTCCTTCCGGAGAATACAGGGGTGTATCAGTTATCCATGAATGATCATGATGAGATGAAATTTGATCAAGTAGATAAGCGAGATTCCTTACCAACCGTAACAATGAACATACAGCAAATGGCACAGATTTTTCTTGGTTATAAACGTCCTCATGAATTATCACGATTAGAACTGTTGGATGGTGATCAAAAAGCTATTGGACAATTGGAGGAAATTATTCCAACCAGTCATACATACTTTCCTGATTTCTTCTAAGATAGGTTGGTTTTTTCTGTCCCTCAGTACATTTCTGTGTTGTTTTATAAATACAGGGTATATGGTTGGTATCAAGGTTTATAATTAGATATATAAATGTAAAGGGGGGCTCTTTATGTGGGATCAGTTCTTTGATGCAGAGTTTGTAGAGGCTGTTACAAAGCTGATGATATCGCTTTTTTTATCAGGATTGATTGGTTTTGAGCGGGAAGTAAATAAACATTCTGCTGGCTTTCGAACACATATATTAGTAGGAGTCAGTTCCTGCTTGATGATGCTTTTATCTGTTAATGGCTTTCAACACTTTATTGAAAATCACCAGAACATTCAATTTGATCCAGCTCGTATTCCTTCCTATGTCATTAGTGGTATTGGATTTCTAGGGGCGGGGACGATTATTGTCCATGGCGGTACGATTAGAGGTCTGACAACAGCTGCATCTATATGGGCGGTTGCCGGTCTAGGGTTGATTGTTGGTATTGGTATGTATAAAGAGGCTATAGTGACAACATTGATCATTTTAATTAGTTTAGTTGTCTTGAATAAATTTGAAAAAAGGCTACACCGTAAAAGTCATCATATTGTTTTCGAAGTGAAGCTTTCTAAAGAAAAAAATGCTTCAACATTCCTTAACCGTGTACAATCATTTCCGATTGAAATACGTGAATTTGATATTTCTACAGAAAGTACCGATACAACCAAAATCAAAGTGTATATTGACGCCATTCATCAGAAAAAACGTGAAAATCTGTATGAATGGTTATTAGAGCAGGAAGAAGTAAAAAAGATTAAAATCCGTTTTCGTTCATAAGGGTTTGAGAGACAGCAAGAAAGGTTATAATAATGAAGACCAAATAGTTTTCAATGAGACCAACTTACAGTATAATAAATATATATAGTCAAATATAGTCAAAGTCAGATTGGAGGAGGGAAAATGCGTAATATTTCAGATATTATTGAAGAATATTTGAAAGAGATCATGCACAGTAACCAGCATAAAATCATTGAGATAAAGCGAAGTGAAATTGCTGATCGCTTTGAATGTGTACCTTCTCAAATTAATTATGTCATCAACACGAGATTTACTTTGGAAAAAGGGTACTTAGTAGAAAGTAAACGTGGTGGTGGAGGCTATATCCGTATTAGTCGCATTACCAATGAAGATAAAGCAAAATTAATAGACGAAATCATTGAAATGATCCAACCTAAGATATCACAGCAAAAAGCGGTCAATATATTAGAGCGTCTCTTGGAAGAAGAATTAATTACCGAACGGGAAGCAAAATTAATGGTTGGTGCGATTGATCGTAATACCCTCTCGTTTCAGTTGCCAATTCGGGATGAGATTCGTGCCAGAATTTTATCAGCAATGCTTAATACCTTAAAATATCAATTTTAGGAGGTGTACGGTATGGAATGCCAAGAGTGTAAACAAAATCCGGCAACCGTTCATTTCGCACAAGTAATAAACGGTGAAAAAACAGAAATTCATGTTTGTCAGCAATGCGCAAAAGAAAAGGGTTATGTGTCACAAGAAGAAGATGCCTATTCATTACATCACCTTTTATCAGGGCTGTTCAACCCAAAACCTAATGCAATAAATCATCAGTCACACAAAACAGCAGGTAAAGAATTACAATGTGATAAATGTGGCATGACGTATCAACAGTTTGCTAGAATTGGGAAGTTTGGGTGTGCATCTTGCTATCATACATTCTCTGAACATTTAAATCCGCTTTTTCGAAAAGTGCATAGTGGTAATACTGCCCATGAGGGGAAAGTACCAAAACGCGTAGGGTCCGATATTTATCAACGTAAAAAGTTGCGAGATTTAAAAGTGAAATTGCAGCAAGCAATTGCAGAGGAAGCTTTTGAAGAAGCAGCTAAAATTCGTGATGAAATAAGGTCATTAGAGAAGAATCTAAATCACCACGAGGAGCGTGATGATTCGTGAGTTTAGAGCAATTTATCAATGAAGCGATTAGTCCATGGTTAAAAGAGGACGGTCCCGACAGTGATATTGTAATGAGTAGTCGTGTTCGTTTGGCTCGAAACTTTGAGCAGTCTCCTTTCCCATTAATTGCGGACGAAAAGCATATGGAGCATATTCTTTATTTTATGGAAAAGGAATTCAATCACCGCTCTTATTTACAATATAAAGATTTAGAATTTGTCAAAATGGCTGAGTTAAAGCAAGTAGAAAAGCAAGTATTAGTAGAAAAACATTTAATAAGTCCACATCTAGCTGATAAATCAAAGCATGGTGCTGCGCTTATTTCTAAAAATGAACAAGTATCGATCATGGTTAATGAAGAGGACCATATTAGAGCTCAATTATATTTTCCAGGTTTTCAATTAGAAAAAGCTTTGGAACAGGCGTTTCAATTAGATGACTGGTTAGAAGAAAAAATAGATTATGCCTTTGATGAAAATAGAGGATACCTTACAAGCTGTCCAACGAATGTGGGTACGGGTTTAAGAGCATCTGTGATGATGCATTTACCAGCACTTGCGATTACACGTAAAATCAATCGAATGATCCCTGCTATCAATCAATTAGGTCTGGTTGTGCGTGGTATTTATGGTGAAGGCAGTGAAGCTTTAGGTAATATTTTTCAAATTTCCAATCAGGTAACATTAGGACGGTCTGAAGAAGATATTATCGAAGACTTGAAAGGTGTAGTCGATAAATTAATTGAGCATGAACGACATGCTCGAAAATTACTGATGGAGCAATCAGAACTGGAATTAGAGGATCGAGTATTTCGTTCCTATGGGATATTACAGCATAGTCGGATTATCGAATCAAAAGAAACAGCAAAATGCTTATCTGATGTCCGACTAGGTATTGATTTGGGATTCATCCATCACATCTCTAAATCTATTCTGAACGAATTGGTTGTTTTGACACAACCGGCATTCTTACAACAATATGCGAAAAAAATGCTGACACCGAATGAACGCGATGTTTTTCGAGCATCCTTAATTCGGGAACGCTTTACATTGGAGCAAAAGGAGGAATATTAAAATGATGTTTGGACGATTTACAGAAAGAGCGCAAAAAGTTTTGGCATTATCACAAGAAGAAGCGGTACGATTAGGTCATAATAATATTGGCACTGAACATATTTTATTAGGACTTGTAAGTGAGGGAGAAGGGATTGCGGCCAAAGCACTTCAAGCGATTGGTCTCGGCGCAGATAAAATCAGAGATGAAGTCGAATCTTTAATCGGTAAAGGCAGTGAAGTATCCCAAACGATTCACTATACCCCACGAGCAAAGAAAGTCATTGAGTTATCGATGGATGAAGCACGTAAATTGGGCCATTCTTATGTAGGCACAGAACATATCTTGTTAGGGTTAATTCGAGAGGGAGAAGGGGTAGCTGCTCGTGTACTAAATAACTTGGGTGTTAGCCTTAATAAGGCACGTCAACAAGTGTTACAACTTTTAGGGAGCTCAGAATCTGGTAGTTCTCAAAATGGTCGTAACAGCTCAAGTAATAGTGCGAGTACCCCAACATTGGATTCGCTGGCCCGTGATTTAACCTCGATTGCAAAAGAAGGGAACATCGACCCTGTGATCGGTCGTGAGAAAGAAATCGAACGCGTTATCCAAGTATTAAGTCGTCGTACAAAAAATAACCCTGTCTTGATTGGTGAGCCAGGTGTAGGTAAAACAGCAGTAGCGGAAGGCTTGGCACAACAAATTGTTCAAAATGAAGTGCCGGAGATCCTTCGAGATAAGCGAGTGATGACACTTGATATGGGAACGGTAGTAGCAGGTACTAAATATCGCGGTGAATTTGAAGATCGCTTAAAAAAAGTGATGGAAGAAATACGTCAGGCAAGTAATGTAATTCTTTTTATTGACGAATTGCACACACTAATTGGTGCAGGTGGTGCAGAAGGTGCTATTGATGCATCCAATATTTTAAAACCATCATTAGCTCGAGGAGAATTGCAATGTATTGGTGCAACCACATTAGATGAATACCGCAAGTATATCGAAAAAGATGCGGCATTAGAACGTCGTTTTCAGCCAATTCAAGTTGATGAACCATCTGTTGAAGAATCCATCCAAATTTTACAAGGTTTAAGAGATCGTTATGAAGCACACCATCGAGTGACGATTACAGATGAAGCAATTGAAGCGGCAGCGAAGCTTTCGGATCGTTATATTACCGATCGATTCTTGCCAGATAAGGCGATTGATTTAATTGATGAAGCAGGTTCTAAGGTAAGATTACGTTCTTATACAACACCTCCTAATTTAAAAGAGTTAGAACAGAATTTAGAAGAAGTACGTAAAGAAAAAGACGCCGCCGTTCAAAGTCAAGAATTCGAAAAAGCTGCAGCGTTACGTGATGACGAACAACAATTAAGAAAAGAATTAGAAGAGACGGAAGCGAAATGGAAAGAAAAGCAAGGACAGGAGAATTCGGAAGTAAGTGTAGAAGATATTGCTAGTGTTGTATCAACATGGACCGGGGTACCGGTATCAGCACTTACTAAGGATGAGAGTGAAAGATTATTACACATGGAAGAAATTCTGCATGATCGATTAATTGGCCAGGAAGAAGCAGTAAAATCTGTTTCCAAAGCAATTCGTCGTGCTAGATCAGGCTTAAAAGATCCAAAGCGTCCAATCGGATCGTTTATTTTCTTAGGACCAACTGGTGTCGGTAAAACAGAGTTGGCACGTGCATTAGCTGAATCTATGTTTGGTGATGAAGACGCAATGATTCGTATTGATATGTCAGAGTATATGGAGAAACATGCAACATCACGACTCGTGGGTTCACCTCCAGGATATGTTGGTTATGAAGAAGGCGGACAGTTAACCGAAAAAGTAAGAAGAAAGCCATACTCTGTAGTACTATTAGATGAGGTAGAGAAAGCTCATCCAGAAGTATTTAATATATTACTTCAAGTCTTAGAAGATGGCCGCCTAACCGATTCTAAAGGACGTACGGTGGACTTTCGAAATACGGTGTTAATCATGACATCCAATGTTGGAGCAAATGAATTAAAACGTAATAAGTATGTAGGCTTTAGCCTTGGTGATGAGGAACAAGATTATAAAGATATGCGTTCTAAGGTAACAGCGGAATTGAAGAAAGCCTTCCGTCCAGAGTTCTTAAACCGTATAGATGAAACGATTGTTTTCCACTCATTAGAGAAGAAACATATGAAACATATTGTAGAGCTAATGGTAAAAGAATTACAGAAACGTTTAACTGAACAGGAAATAGACTTTGTATTATCAGATAAGGCAATTGAAAAAATTGCAAATGAAGGATTTGATCCAGAATATGGTGCTAGACCATTGCGTAGATCCATTCAAAAGAACGTGGAAGATTTATTATCAGAAGAGTTGTTAAAAGAAACGATTAAAAAAGGTCAAAAAGTAACCATTGATCTTGATGAATCAGGTGAATTCAAAGTCGTATAAATCTTGAAAATCGGAAGGGGTTCCCTTCCGATTTTTTCAATAAGGATATTACTCTTCGATCACCTTTATAATGAATGCTAGAGAGATGGTAAATCTTTAGCTTTTAGTCATAAGGACTGAGCGGTTTGTCCATAAGGGTTTGTATTTAGAATAGTGTATAAAGTACAATGCATTTATGTGCAAGGTAACGGAATTTAAAGATTATCCTTTTTTTACACTTTTTACATACATCTTTAACTAAATTGATAGATCTCTGTAACTTATAAGGGGGTCTTTTCGTATATAATGAAAGGGAGCGATACTTTTGGCTAAGCGAAAATCTAAATTTGTTTGTCAATCTTGTGGTTATGAATCACCTAAATGGATGGGGAAATGTCCTGGATGTCATGAATGGAATACGTTAGTAGAAGAAGTGGAAGCTACTAAAACAGCAAGAGGTAATTGGGCAACAGGCTCAGGTACAACACACAAACCAGAAAAGATATCCAGTATTCAAACACAAGAAGAACCAAGAATTAAAACGAAAATGCAAGAGTTAAACCGAGTGCTTGGTGGTGGTATCGTACCTGGTTCGCTAGTGCTGATTGGTGGGGATCCAGGTATCGGGAAATCTACGTTATTGTTGCAAGTTTCCAGCCAATTGTCACAGCGTGATTTAGATGTGTTATACATTTCTGGAGAGGAATCAGCAAGACAGACAAAACTAAGAGCAGACAGGTTAGATATTTCATCTGAAAGACTATACGTCCTATCTGAAACAAATCTAGTAGATATTGCAAATCAAATTGATCAATTGAAACCAGGTTTTGTTGTGATTGATTCGATTCAAACTATTTATAAAGAAGAAGTAACAAGTGCTCCGGGTAGTGTTTCACAAGTTCGCGAGTGTACAAGTGAACTAATGCGCCTTGCGAAGCAAAATCATATACCTATTTTTATTGTTGGGCATGTGACGAAAGAAGGATCGATAGCCGGCCCCAGATTGCTTGAGCATATGGTAGATGCTGTGTTGTATTTTGAAGGGGAAAGACACCATACTTTCCGAATCTTACGGGGAGTCAAAAACCGATTTGGAAGTACAAACGAAATGGGTATATTCGAAATGAAAGAAGAAGGGTTAACAGAAGTATTAAACCCATCCGAAATTTTTTTAGAAGAACGATCACAAGGTGTCGCTGGTTCAACGATTGTCGCTTCGATGGAAGGAACAAGACCAGTGCTAGTGGAGATTCAGGCACTAATTTCTCCTACCAGCTTTGGTAATCCACGGAGAATGGCGACAGGAATTGATCATAATCGTGTTCCGTTATTAATGGCTGTATTAGAAAAAAGAGTAGGTTTAATGTTGCAAAATCAAGATGCATATGTGAAGGTAGCCGGCGGAGTGAAATTAGATGAGCCTGCCATTGACTTAGCGGTAGCGATTAGTATTGCATCTAGCTTTAGAGATCGAGCTCCACATACAGATGATGTATTGGTAGGTGAAGTTGGACTTACGGGAGAAGTAAGAAGAGTATCACGAATTGAACAACGAGTACAAGAAGCCGCTAAATTAGGATTTAAAAGAGCTATCATTCCTGCTAAGAACATGGATGGTTGGACAGTCCCAGCGTCTATTGAAATCATAGGGGTAAATTCTGTGCAAGAGGCAATTAAAGTAGCTTTAGGAGATTGAAAGTTTTAGGGGTATGGTTTCAAAGTGTGCTCTCCAAGAAAGATTTATTCTTTCTTAAAAGTACTAAAAAAATGTTTAAAATTTTAGTAATAGGAGAGACTAGTCTATAGGAGGTGACTGTGGTGCTAAGACGATTTGTGCAACTATTTTTTATTATTGCAGGTGGTACCGCTGGATATTTATATATTCCAAGGTTATTGGAATTAATAGGGTTGGCTGAAGGTACATGGTTAACATCTAATTATATAGGACCCTATGTGGGGTTAGTATTAGGAGCAATTATTTTATTTATTCTTTCTTTATGGATTTCTGATTACATTATGAGATTCTTTGCTTGGATTGAAGAGCTATTAATGAAAGCTCCAGTGTCGGATTTATTATTTGGTAGTTTAGGTATTATCATTGGTTTGATTATTGCGTATTTCTTAAACGACCCGATTCAATCGATTGATATCCGAGTTGTTTCACAGGTAGTACCGATCTTTTTAAGTGTATTACTTGCCTATTTTGGATTCCAAGTAGGGTTTAAAAGAAGAGATGAATTCTTAAATTTATTTACTTTACCAAAAAAGGAAAAGAAAAAAGCTTTGACAACTGAAGAATCTCATCCTGAATTACCAAAGCCAAAAATATTAGATACGAGTGTAATCATTGATGGACGAATTGCGGATATATGCCAAACGAACTTTTTAGAAGGAACCATTATTATTCCTCAATTTGTTTTAGAAGAATTACAGCATATTGCGGATTCATCAGATGCATTAAAACGTAATAGAGGTCGCAGAGGCTTGGATATACTAAATCGCATCCAGAAGGATTTACCTATTAATGTAGAAATTTATGAAGGTGATTTCGAGGAAATTCAAGAAGTCGACAGTAAATTAGTTAAGCTTGCAAAAGTGATGAATGGGATTGTTGTAACGAATGACTTTAATTTAAATAAAGTTTGTGAGTTTCAGAAGGTGCCTGTTTTAAACATTAATGACTTAGCGAATGCCGTTAAACCGATTGTGTTACCAGGTGAAGAACTAGCGGTACAGGTTATTAAGGACGGGAAAGAACAGAACCAAGGTGTAGCTTACTTAGATGATGGTACGATGATTGTGGTAGAAGAAGGTAAGAACTATATCGGACAGAACATCGAAGTCGTGATTACAAGCGTGTTACAAACATCAGCAGGCCGAATGATATTCGCCAAACCAAAATTGCTTGAAAAAGCACTCTAAAAAAGGTATAACATATAAAGGATAGACAAAAGTGATAACATGATTGTTATCACTTTTTGTTAGTTTATAATTCACCTTCGGACACATGCAAAATGAATACAAACCTACACAAAATACATAAACTACGAAGTAATTCTCATATGGATTTACTTTTTTCCATTCTGATTAGAGATGAGTGATGTCATCCGCTCCGGCAGAATACTGCGCTTTCCATGGGCACGGCCTCAGCCTCCTCGGAAAGCAAAAATCGCTTTCCTGCGGGGTCTTCAGACTCGCGTGAGTTCCCATAGGAGTCTCCGTATTCTGCCTCCGCTAAGCGTAGTGTTCGGATTATCGAAAGAAGAGAACTTTTGGGAATATATTCCGTGAATTCCTTCTTGCTTGATCAGAAATACACACTAAGCTGCGGAAAAATGCGACACTCCTGGGGGAACAGCGCGAGCCGAAGATCCACTTGGTGAAGTGATTTTCTTCACCAAGTTAGCTGAGGCCGTGCCCCCGGAAAGGGAGTGTTTTTCCGCAGCGACGACGTAGCACTCATCAGCAATCAGAATGGGAGGAAGCTTCCCTTTTCTAAATTTTCATTACTTCGCAGTTGTTATCTATTACGAACTATATAGAATGAGTAAATAGAATCTGATTCATTCTGTTCTATGGAGATGTTACAATCAATAGAGGAAAAATAATAAAAAATGTCTAGAACGAGATTGGGAGAGAATGATAAGCTAGTTAATTAGAGATTGGGGTGGCCGCATGGTAAAATATAATGTAATCGTGTTAGCGGCAGGACAAGGTAAACGCATGAATGCAGGCAAAAACAAACAATTTATCGAACTATTAAATGAGCCTTTAATTATACATACTTTAAAAAAATTTATAAAGGACAGCTGGTGCCAAAACATTTACTTAGTTATCAATCCAAATGAGCAAGAGCAAATGGAAGAGTTAATAGTTTCTTATCAATGGCAGGACCAAATCATTTTTGTGCATGGTGGTAGAGAACGACAAGAGAGCGGCTATCAAGGGTTGCTCGCCATCAATGAAGAACAACAGGATATGATTGTCATGATTCACGACGGAGCAAGACCTTTTGTGGAGGAGTCACAATTACATGAGCTTGCTCAAGCCGCAAAGGGGAAAAAAGCAGCATTGCTTGCCGTTCCTGTTACCGATACAATAAAACGAAAAAATGGGGATAAAATAGAAACATTGGATCGTTCAACCTTATGGGCTGCACAAACACCACAGGCTTTTAACTACCCACTAATTAAAAAAGCCCATGAGCAAGCAATAGCATCAGAATATCTTGGCACAGATGATGTGTCGCTCGTCGAGGCATTGGGAGAACCAGTAGATATTGTTCAAGGCACTTATCAAAATGTTAAATTAACTACGCAAGAGGACATTGTGCGAGCAGAAATGATCTTAGAGCGACAGGAGGAAAAATAATGTTTCGTATCGGACAAGGTTTTGATGTACACCAGTTAGTCGAAGGCAGGCCTTGTATTATCGGAGGTATTGATATACCGAATGACCGTGGTTTGTTAGGACACTCTGATGCAGATGTGTTATTACATACAATTGCAGATGCGTGTCTAGGTGCAATTGGTGAAGGGGATATTGGGAAGCATTTTCCCGATACAGACCCCGCATTTAAAGATGCTGATTCACAAAAGTTATTACAAGAAGTATGGAAACTTGTAGAGGAAAAAGGTTATAAGCTTGGTAATCTCGACTGTACAGTTATTGCGCAAGCTCCTAAGCTTGCACCATATATCAAACCAATTCAAGATAATATCGCTCGTCTACTACGATCTGATAATGGGCAAGTTAATGTTAAAGCGACAACTTCAGAAAAACTCGGTTTTACCGGAAGAAAAGAAGGGATAGCGGCACAAGCTGTTGTCCTTCTGATGAAGAAATAAAAACGTAACATTATGTCGAAAATAATGGTAAAATAAGAACAGGTGAAAAAGACCGTTAACAAATGATGGAGGGACAATAATCATGGGAAACGAAGTACGCGTACGTTATGCACCAAGTCCAACAGGGCATTTGCATATTGGAAACGCAAGAACAGCACTTTTTAATTATTTATATGCCAAACATTTAGGTGGATCATTCATTATTCGTACAGAAGATACGGACGACAAGCGTAATGTGGAAGGTGGCGAAGAAAGCCAATTACGCTATTTGAAGTGGCTCGGATTAGAATGGGATGAAGGTGCAGATATTGGTGGTGAATATGGACCTTACCGTCAAACAGAACGTTTAGATATTTATCAGAAATATGTCGATGAGTTGTTAGAACGCGGTTTAGCATACAAGTGTTATATGACAGAAGAAGAATTGGAAGCGGAACGTGAAGAACAGCGTGCTAATGGGCAAGTGCCGAAGTATTCTGGAGCACATCGCGACTTAACTCAAGATCAAATAGAGCAATTCGAAGCGGAAGGTCGTAAGCCTAGTATTCGTTTCCGTGTACCAGATAACAGAACATATACATTCAATGATATTGTACGTGGTAATATTACGTTTGAATCCAGTGATTTTGGTGACTGGGTAATGGTGAAGAAAAATGGTATTCCAACTTACAACTTTGCGGTTGCAATCGATGATCATCATATGAAAATAAGCCATGTATTACGTGGGGAAGAGCATATTTCTAACACGCCGAAACAAATGATGATATTTGAGGCATTTGGTTGGGATGCACCTCAATATGGTCATATGACATTAATTTTAAATGAAAATCGCAAAAAGTTAAGTAAACGTGACGAGCATATCTTGCAATTCATTGAACAATATAAAAACCTTGGTTACTTACCAGAGGCATTGTTCAACTTTATTACCTTACTTGGCTGGTCACCAGTTGGCGAAGAGGAATTGTTTACGCAAGAAGAATTTATTAAAATATTTGATCCAGAACGTTTGTCAACATCTCCAGCAATCTTTGACCCGGCAAAATTAAAATGGATGAATAATCAATATATTAAACAGGCCTCTTTAGATGAAGTGGTGGAATTAAGCTTGCCACACTTAATCGAAGCAGGTAAACTGCCAGCTGACATGAACGAAAAGCAAAAACAATGGGCAGTGGACTTAATCAGCTTATATCATGAGCAATTATCTTATGGTGCAGAAATTGTCGAGTTAACAGATCTTTTCTTCCAAACAGAGATTAACTATAATGAAGAGGCAATGGCTGTATTAAGAGAAGAACAAGTACCAGAAGTATTGCAAGGCTTTTTAGAGCAGTTTAGCAATATAGAAGAATTGTCACCAGAAGCAATTAAAGCAAGTATTAAGGCAACTCAAAAAGCTACCAAACAAAAAGGTAAAAAACTATTTATGCCAATTCGTGTTGCAACTACTGGACAGGTGCATGGCCCTGAATTGCCGAATGCCATTTATCTTTTAGGAGAAGATATTGTCAGAACAAGATTGGAAAATGCGTTAGAATTAATCAAATAAGTAGCAAATTTTAGCAAATTCACTATAATAGTAAGTAATAAGGTACGTTGACGAGGAGAAGTAAAAGAAACACCGCTTGTACAGAGAAAACCATCACAGGCTGAGAATGGTTAAAGCACGTTTCTTTGAAATGCACCTCAGAGTTTCTTCCTGAATCAAGTATGGAAGAACGGTTTACCGCCGTTATCGGTCAAAGTGGAGGGGAGAATTTTCCCCTAAACAGAGTGGAACCGCGCCAAAAGCGTCTCTGAGGTATTAAACCCAGAGACGCTTTTTTAGTTAGAAAAAAAGAACAGAGCTAGAAGCAATCATATATACACAATAGGGGGGATAATGATCCGTGGGTTTCTTTAAATTACTCAAAGAAGACATCGAAGTTGTTTTTGATCAAGACCCGGCAGCAAGAACCTATTTTGAAGTTTGCTTAACATATTCCGGTTTACATGCGATATGGGCACACCGCATCGCACACGCCTTCTATCGAAAGAAATTCTTTTTCATTGCCAGAGTCATTTCACAAATCAGCCGCTTTTTTACTGGAATCGAAATTCATCCAGGTGCGAAAATTGGCAAACGCTTCTTCATTGATCATGGAATGGGCGTAGTAATTGGTGAAACATGTGAAATCGGAGATAATGTAACTATATACCAAGGTGTCACATTAGGTGGTACGGGGAAAGAAAAAGGAAAACGACACCCGACGCTTAAAGATAATGCACTGGTTGCAACAGGAGCAAAAGTATTAGGCTCGATTACAATCGGAGAAAGTTCTAAAGTAGGTGCTGGTTCTGTTGTGTTAAAAGATGTTCCGGATCATTCAACTGTTGTCGGGATACCTGGAAGAATCGTCATACAAAACGGAGAGAAAGTACGTAAGGATTTAGATCACCATAAACTCCCAGACCCTATTAGTGAAGTGTTGAAGGGAATGGATGATGAGATAAACCGATTAAAGAAAGAGCTAGAAGACTTAAAAGGAGCGAATCAAGATGACCATTAATATCTACAACACACTTACACGAAAAAAGGAGAAATTTGAACCAATAGAGCCGAATCGTGTCAAAATGTATGTGTGTGGTCCTACTGTGTATAACTACATTCATATCGGAAATGCACGTCCAGCGATTGTTTTCGATACCGTGAGGAGATACTTTGAATATAAAGGTTATCAAGTAGACTACGTTCTCAACTTCACAGATGTTGATGATAAGCTAATCAACGCTGCTAAAGAATTGGGAGAGGAAGTTCCGACGATCGCCGAACGGTTTATTCAAGCATATAAAGAAGATGTCGGTGTATTGGGGGTAAAGGAAGCTGTTCATCACCCTAGAGTAACCGAAACAATGGATGATATTATTGGCTTTATTTCTACCTTAATCGATAAAGGGCATGCTTATGAAGCGGATGGGGATGTCTATTTTAAAACAAGGTCATTTGACCACTATGGTAAACTATCTCACCAATCAATTGATGAATTAAGGTCGGGTGCGCGTATTCAAGTAGGTGAGAAAAAACAAGATCCATTAGATTTTGCTTTATGGAAACAAACGAAAGATGGAGAAATAGCGTGGGACTCTCCATGGGGGAAAGGTCGCCCCGGCTGGCATATCGAATGCTCAGCAATGGCGAAAAAGTATCTTGGGGATACGATTGATATCCATGCTGGTGGCCAAGATTTAACATTTCCGCATCATGAAAATGAAATTGCCCAATCTGAAGCAGCTAATGGATCATCATTCGCAAATTATTGGATGCACAATGGGTATATTAATATCGATAATGAAAAAATGTCGAAATCACTCGGAAACTTTGTGCTAGCACATGATCTCATTCAAAAGCATGACCCAAAAGTATTGCGTTTCTTTATGTTAAGCGTCCACTATCGTAACCCGATCAATTTTAGTGATGCATTATTAGAAAGTGCCAAAAACAGCTATGACCGCATTGAAAATGCGTTAACAAATCTGGAGCACCGCAAAGAGTCAAGTGTGAATTTAACTGATGATAATCAACAATGGTTGGATAAAATAAACGCACTGCAACAACAATTTGAACAAGAAATGGATGATGATTTTAATACCGCGAATGCAATAGCGGTAATCTTTGACCTTGTTAAAGAAGCCAATGTATACCTAAAGTCAGATCATACACATGTAGCCGTAATCGACACATTTATTGATACACTTACAGCTTGGTTAGAAGTGTTAGGTATTCCACAGAATCAAGAAGAAGAAGAATTGCTCGATGAAGAAATAGAAGCATTAATAGAAAAAAGAATCGAAGCAAGAAAAAACAAAGATTTTCAACTAGCAGATAAAATTCGAGATGACTTAAAAGAACGTAATATCATTCTAGAGGACACACCGCAAGGTACAAGATGGAAGCGAGGTTAATGATGACAAAGCAGCAGCCAAGAGAAATGAAAAGTCTAGCCCTCGCGTATATGGGAGATGTTATTTACGAGAAATATGTGAGAGAATATTTAATTCGTATAGGGACTGTTAAAGTACAACAATTACATCAACATGCTGTCCGATTTGTAAAAGCAACTTCCCAAGCAAAAGTAGTACATCATTGGATCGAAACCAATCAGCTTACAACAGAAGAATTGGCTGTAGTAAAAAGGGGACGAAATGCCAAATCGGGATCCGTCCCCAAGAATACAAGTGTACAAGCTTATCGCTACAGTACAGCTTTTGAGGCGTTAATCGGGTTCCTATATTTGGACCAGCAGCATGAACGGCTAGAGTTACTAATCAAACAGGCGATAGCCATTACAGAGAAAGGAGATGGTCAAGAATGAGCGGAGAATGGATCATTGGAAAGAATACTGTAATCGAAGCGTTGGAATCTGAGCGTTCTATCCAAAAATTGTATCTGACTGAAAACCTAAATGCTTCCTTAGCAAATAAGTTGCAAGGATTAGCGAAAGCAAAAAATGCCCCTGTTCAACGTGTACCAAAAAAGAAACTGGATCAAATGGTTGAAGGGAATCATCAAGGTATTGCGGCGCTAGTTGCCGCTTATGACTATGCATCACTAGATCAGTTATTCGAAGTAGCAGAAAAAAGGGATGAACCGCCATTCTTTTTAATTTTAGATGAAATAGAAGATCCACATAATTTAGGTTCCATTCTTCGTAGTGCCGATGCAACAGGTGTCCATGGTGTAATTATTCCGAAACGGAGAGCTGTAGGATTAACTGCTACGGTTGCCAAAACATCGGTTGGGGCGATTGAACATATTCCGGTTGTGAGAGTAACCAATATCGCACAGACAATAGAGGAATTAAAATCGCGAAATGTGTGGATTGTTGGTACGGAAGCAGAAGCGACAGAGGATTATCGTGAACTAGATGGTCAGCTCCCTGTTGCTCTTGTCATCGGCAACGAAGGAAAAGGAATCAGCCGTTTAGTGAAGAAAAATTGTGATTGGACAGTCAGTTTACCAATGATAGGATCGGTATCATCATTAAACGCCTCTGTTGCAGCAAGCCTATTAATGTATGAAGTATTCCGAAAAAGAGACAAACATGGTGAGTCCTAATGGATGTACTCTTAGTAGATGGATACAACATGATTGGTGCCTGGGAAGAATTAAAAGCGTTAAAGGATAAGGACTTAGAGCAAGCCAGATTATTATTGATCGACAAAATGGCAGAATACCAAGCATACCGTAAAAGAAAAGTAATCGTTGTTTTTGATGCCTATGAAGTGAGAGGGCTGGAGAATAGACAGCAGCAATATAAAGTAGAGGTTATCTTCACGAAAGAGAATGAAACAGCTGACCAATGTATTGAGCGCCTTGTCAAAGAGTTTAAGAATGTACGGACAAAGGTTTTTGTAGCGACTTCTGATTATACAGAACAGCGTACGATTTTTGCACAGGGAGCATTTCGAATCTCTGCGAGGGAACTGGATATCGAATTAAGAAATATTCAAAAGGAGATAGAAGTAGATATAGAAGAACATCAACAAAATAAAATAAAGAGTAAAATTCCGTTGGACGACACTGTGTTGCAAGTGTTTGAGAAATGGCGCCGTGGTAATAAATAACAAAAGAGCAGTTGACGTAAATAAAGCGCTTCCTGTATAATGTTGCTATTATGGTCTGCAATACCTAATTTTTGGCATTGAGCCGGGAGGAGTCCCAATAACTATCATGCGAGTAGAGAATAGAGATACTGACTTTCAGCATTTAGACGACAATGAATTAGTATTGCTAGTGCAGGACGGAGACACACAAGCGCTCGAATTTTTAATTCAACGATATAAATCATTCGTTCGAGCGAAAGCCAAGACGTATTTTCTCGTAGGAGCTGATCACGAAGATATTGCACAAGAGGGTATGATCGGTCTCTATAAAGCGATTCGTGATTTTCAAGAGCCTTTAAAGCTTTTGCAGAATTATGTATTACCAGACAAATTATTACCGCTATTAAAACAGCTACAAGGCAAAAACATATGCCGTTAAACTCTTATGTATCTTTGGATAAACCGATCTATAACGATGAATCTGAGCGGACATTGTTAGATGTTTTAGAAGCAACAATTGCAATGGATCCACAAGAACTGCTAGTGAATAGAGAACGTTATGGTGATATGGAAAATAAGTTAGCAGAATTGCTAAGTAAGTTAGAGCGGGAAGTATTATTACTATACCTTGAAGGGAAATCCTATCAAGAGATCTCTTCTGAATTAAATCGTCATGCTAAATCTATTGATAATGCCTTGCAACGCGTCAAAAGAAAGCTAGAAAAATATCTAGAAGCAAGCGGTATACACATATCTTAAACTATTCTATTAGTTGTCGTTGACAGCAATCTTTAACCATGCTACATTATAGTAAGTGTGACAACCCATATAAGAGGTGGGAAAATTGGGTAAAAAGATAGCATTAGCGTGCGAGGTTTGTCATAGTAGAAATTATAGTACGGAAAAGAATCCATCGATTTCTGACCGGATTGAAATAAAGAAATTTTGTAAGAGATGCAACCGACATACCATTCATCGCGAAACAAAGTAGAGCATGACGGTAGTTAGAAGACAGTTTGGAGGTACCTTCTGTGAAACCAGTTACTTTTTTAAAGAACGTCAATCGGGAAATGAAGAAAGTTTCATGGCCAAGAGGTCGTGAATTAACTCGTTATACGATTACAGTAGTATTAACCGTTGCTTTTGTAACAGTTTTTTTTGCACTTATTGACTTAGGTATTACACAACTTCTTAATTTGTTATTTGAATAATTCGCTATAATATATGTTATACTGTAATTAAATATGTAAGAAAAGAACCCGTTTGGCGGGTTTTTTAAATGCAAAGAAATCGACTGAAGGAGAAGTTCAATTAAGGGAGGGAAGGGCGAGCGAAGCCCCTCAATATTATGGAAAAAAGATGGTATGTCGTGCATACTTATTCAGGTTATGAAAACAAAGTAAAAACCAATCTAGAGAAGCGATTAGAATCTATGGGGATGGAAGATAAGATTTTCCGTGTATTAGTCCCAGAAGATGAAGAAACAGAAATCAAGAACGGAAAAAAGAAAGTAGCGAAAAAGAAAGTATTTCCAGGTTATGTGTTAGCGGAAATGGTCATGACAGATGACTCTTGGTATGTCGTACGTAATACACCTGGTGTAACAGGTTTTGTAGGATCTGCAGGTTCAGGATCCAAACCGACACCACTGTTGGAAGAAGAAGTAGAAACCATCTTGAAGCGTATGGGTTATGATGAGCCTGTTACGGAAGTAGACTTTGAAATGAAAGAAACGGTAGAAGTTATTGATGGTCCATTTAACGGCTTTTCTGGTTCTATTGAAAACATAGATTTAGATAAACAAAAAGTTAAAGTTCATGTTAATATGTTTGGAAGAGAAACGCCGGTTGAATTGGACTTTTCACAAGTTAAGAAGTTATCATAAGGAACTTCAAATATAAAAATATGGGAAAACCACTTGCATTTTTGCTTATATAATGCTAAAATTCTTATGTTCTTTATGCCTCGAGTATAAGGTTATTTTTCGCATATGTAATCGAGTGGGAGGGCAAAAGCCCTATTACCACATCACGGACTTAAGGAGGTGTGTCTCGTGGCTAAAAAAGTAGATTCAGTTGTAAAGCTACAAATTCCAGCAGGAAAAGCAAATCCCGCACCACCAGTTGGGCCAGCTTTAGGTCAAGCAGGTATTAACATCATGGGATTCTGTAAAGAGTTTAACGCTCAAACCCAAGATCAAGCTGGTATGATTATTCCAGTAGAAATCACGGTATATGAAGACCGTTCATTTACATTTATTACGAAAACTCCACCAGCAGCAGTATTGCTTAAAAAAGCAGCTGGTATTGAAACTGCGTCAGGCGAACCAAATCGTAACAAAGTGGCAACACTTAACCGCGATAAGGTTAAAGAAATCGCAGAATTAAAAATGCCAGACTTAAATGCTGCTGATGTTGAAGCTGCAATGCGTATGGTCGAAGGTACTGCACGTAGTATGGGTATCGTTATCGAAGACTAATCTCACAGCGTTGTACAAAAGCGGAAGGTTGCGGTAGTGGAGAATGCTTCATCAACCGCAACCTTTATCTTTGAGGTTTAGTTAGCAACGGATGTCGCGTTCGAATCTAACTTTTCCGCTTAAGTAAGTGGGAGGTATAACCGTTAAAACCACAGAAGGAGGAAATTAAAAATGGCAAAGAAAACAAAAAAGCAACAAGAAGCATTAAAGCTTGTTGACCGTACAAAAACGTACGATGCAAAAGAAGCGTTGGAATTAGTACAAAAAGCTTCTACAGCAAATTTTGACGAAACAGTTGAAGCTGCATTCCGTCTTGGGGTAGATCCTAAGAAAGCAGATCAACAAATCCGTGGAGCAATGGTGCTACCACACGGAACAGGTAAAACACAAACAGTACTTGTATTTGCAAAAGGGGATAAAGCAAAAGAAGCGGAAGCTGCTGGCGCTGATTATGTAGGAGATCAAGAATTAATCAACAAAATCAACCAAGGTTGGTTCGAGTTTGATGTAGTTGTAGCAACTCCTGATATGATGGCAGAAGTAGGTAAGCTAGGTCGTGTATTAGGACCAAAAGGACTTATGCCAAACCCTAAAACAGGAACAGTTACTTTCGAAGTAGAAAAAGCTGTTAATGAAATCAAAGCAGGTAAAGTAGAGTACCGTGTAGATAAACAATCAAATATTCATGTACCAATTGGTAAAGTATCATTTGATCTTGACAAGCTTGTTGACAACTTTAATGCTTTAGCAGATACAGTTGTAAAAGCAAAACCACAAGCTGCCAAAGGTACGTATATTCGTAACGTAGCCGTTTCATCTACAATGGGACCTGGCGTTAAAGTAGATTCATCAAATTTCGCTAAATAATCTGCTTGACTTTTGCTTAAAGGTTTTATATAATTCTTAAGGGTCAAGTTGACTACTTTAAAAAATAAATGAATAACATTATACCGTAGACAGTAGGTGCTGTTAAGCTTAATATCCTACCGAGGTGTGTCTGAATAAATGGCAGAAATCCTTTTTATAAGGGATCCTGTGTGCAGTCATAAACCTCCATGTCTACAAAGATATGGAGGTTTTCGTTTTATACGGGCGGTATAATGATCGCGTTCTAGGAGGTGGAATCATGTCAAAGGTGATTGAACAAAAGAAACAAGTTGTTTCTGAAATTGCAGAAAAACTTCGTGACAGCCAATCAACGATCCTTGTAGACTACAGAGGTCTTGATGTAGCAGAAGTTACGGAATTACGTTCACAACTACGTGAAGCTGGCGTGGAATTCAAAGTGTACAAAAACACAATGACTCGTCGTGCGGCAGAAGAAGCTGAACTTACTGATTTAAATGATGTTTTAGTAGGTCCTACTGCTATCGCGTTCAGTAAAGATGATGTTGTGGCTCCGGCTAAAGTTTTAAATAACTTTGCGAAAGAGCATGAAGCATTAGAAATTAAAGGTGGCGTGGTTGAAGGATCTGTAGCATCACTTGAGCAGATCAAAGAACTTGCAGATCTTCCAAATTACGAAGGAATGCTTTCTATGCTACTCAGCGTACTACAAGCACCAGTACGAAACTTTGCATATGCAACAAAAGCTGTTGCAGAGCAAAAAGAAGAGCAAGGTGCGTAAGGGTTTCTTATCAGAAGACAAAATATGTTCGTCAATATAAAATAAAATTAGGAGGAATTGAACATGTCTAAAGAACAAATTATTGAAGCAATTAAAGAAATGTCCGTTCTTGAATTAAACGACTTAGTAAAAGCAATCGAAGAAGAATTTGGAGTAACAGCAGCAGCTCCTGTAGCAGTAGCAGGTGGAGCAGCAGGCGGAGAAGCAGCAGAAGAACAAACTGAATTTGATGTAGTACTTGAAAGTGCTGGATCTTCTAAAATTAAAGTTGTTAAAGCTGTTCGTGAAATCACAGGTCTTGGACTTAAAGATGCTAAAGACCTTGTAGATAACGCACCTGGAGCAATCAAAGAGGGCGTTGACAAAGAAGAAGCTGAAGAAATGAAATCTAAGCTAGAAGAAGCTGGAGCAACAGTAGAATTAAAATAAGTAAGAAACACAGAAAAGCTCGCTATGCACAATGGCGAGCTTTTCTTTACAACTAAGAATTTTAACAATCATCATATAAAACATAAACAGCGAAGTAACGTGAGTAAGGATATGCTCTCTTCCGTACTGAATTTTGATGAGTGCATAATCGTCGCTGCGAAAAAATACTCCCTTTCCGGGGGGCACGGCCTCAGCTAACTTTGCAAAGAAAAACACTTTGCAAAGTGGATCTTCGGCGCGTGCTGTTCCCCCAGGAGTGTCGCATTTTTCCGCAGCTTCGAATAGTGTTCTGGAAAAGAGAGAGGGAAGCAAGCGTAAATATTCTAGGTGATTCTTTCCAATCTCTAATTCAGAACACTAAATGTAGCGGAGGCAGAATACGGAGACTCCTGTGGGACAGCGAGAGCTGAAGATCCACTTGGTAAAGTGCTTTTCTTCACCAAGTTAGCTGAAGCCGAGCCCACGGAAAGCGAAGTATTCTGCCGGAGCGCATGTGAGCACTCATCATTAATCAGGATGGGAGAAAGCCTCGCTTTTCACCTTT
>NZ_WJID01000039.1:0-38609 GCF_010994055.1 Gracilibacillus thailandensis
AAAGTGCTTTTCTTCACCAAGTTAGCTGAAGCCGAGCCCACGGAAAGCGAAGTATTCTGCCGGAGCGCATGTGAGCACTCATCATTAATCAGGATGGGAGAAAGCCTCGCTTTTCACCTTTCATTACTTCGCAGTTTGTATCTATAGGGAATTAGATTTAACAATGGAAAGTGGGTGTGGAAATGGATCAGTATTTTTCGCAGTCTCCTGATGTTGCTAGTGATCCGCAAACGTGGCAATATCTATTAAGGGGGAAGAAGTTCACTTTTACTACAGATAATGGCGTTTTTTCTAAGAATGAAGTTGATTTCGGATCTCGTGTTTTGATTGAAGCTTTTCATGTACCAGATATAGATGGTCCGTTACTAGACTTAGGTTGTGGTTATGGACCTATTAGTATTGCTTTGGCTGGATTCCTTCCCGAACGTTCTGTCGTTGGAGTAGATGTGAACGAAAGAGCTTTATCATTAGCAGAAAAAAATGCGAAACAAAATAAAATCGCCAATGTATCCTTTAAAAAGAGCGATATATTATCCAATGTAACGGGCCAATCATTTGCCGCTATTTTAACCAACCCACCGATCAGAGCAGGTAAACAAATTGTGCACAAGATGTTTGAAGAAGCAAAAGAAGCTTTGTTACCAAATGGCGAACTTTGGGTTGTTATTCAGAAAAAGCAAGGAGCACCTTCGGCTAAGAAGAAGCTAACAGAATTATTTGAAGAGGTAGAAGTAGTAAAGAAGGAAAAAGGATACTTTATTTTCTGCGCAAAATAATTTGACTCTGTTAGGTGTTTGTGGTAATATTGAAAAATGCCAATAGGACTGAAGGTTTGTCAAGTGAAAATGTTGGAAAAATGTATATTTTTTAAAAAATAGGCAAAACTATTCAACATGAGACTTTTGTAACTTGGCATCTTTGTTGTTACTATTAAACGGCTATTAGCTAATAGAGATTGTCTACTTAACCTTTTAGAAATCCTTTTATTATTTTCCACAGAACTATTAGTAATTGAATAACATTTGCTTATCGCAAATGTCTATATAAAGCTTGTGTCCTAAAAAGATCACAGGTTTGTTCGGTATGCTAACCGGACGAGTGTTTAACACTTACTAAATTTATACGATCTATAGAAAAATGTCAAATGCCTATAGTAAGTTATGTATAAATAGTAAGTGTGGTTTCATTTGTGCTATTTTTATAGCAACTATCTTTAATATTGATCGAGGGGTGAATCAGTTGACAGGTCAACTAGTTCAATACGGACGACACCGCCAACGCAGAAGCTATGCGCGTATCAGCGAGGTATTAGAATTACCAAATTTAATTGAGATTCAAACTGCATCCTATCAATGGTTCTTAGATGAGGGCTTAAGAGAAATGTTCCAGGATATTTCTCCAATCGAGGATTTTGCCGGCAATTTGTCACTAGAATTTGTTGATTACAGCCTTGGAGAACCAAAGTATCCAGTCGATGAATCCAAAGAAAGAGATGTAACATACAACGCTCCTCTTCGAGTAAAGGTTCGTTTATTGAATAACGAAACAGGTGAAGTGAAAGAGCAAGAAGTCTTTATGGGGGATTTCCCATTAATGACCGAAACAGGTACTTTTATTATTAATGGTGCAGAGCGTGTTATCGTTTCACAGCTTGTTCGTTCACCTAGCGTTTATTTTAACGAAAAAATTGATAAGAATGGAAAACGTGGTTATGGCGCTACTGTTATCCCAAATAGAGGTGCTTGGTTAGAATTTGAAACAGACGCAAAAGATGTTGTACACGTACGAATTGACCGTACTAGAAAATTACCTATTACGGTTTTACTTAGAGCGTTAGGTTTCGGTGATGACCAAGAAATTTTAGATTTATTTGGCGAAAATGAGTATTTAAAGAATACGTTGGAAAAGGACAACACAGAAACAAGTGAAAAGGCATTATTAGAAATTTATGAACGCCTTCGTCCTGGAGAACCGCCAACAGTAGAAAATGCTAAAAGTTTATTGGTTTCCAGATTTTTCGATCCAAAAAGATATGATTTAGCACATGTTGGTCGTTATAAAATCAATAAAAAATTACATTTAAAAAACCGTTTATTTAACCAAATCCTTGCAGAACCACTAGTGGATCCGGAAACGGGTGAAGTGATTGCTAACAGAGGAGATAAGTTAGATAGACGCTTGTTAGATAAAATATTACCAATACTAGACTCTGACGAAAATCGTTTCGGTGAGAGAGTGCTAGAGCCAAATGAAGGTGTATTAGAGGATCCAATTCGTGTCCAATCGATTAAGATTATGGATCCAACTGATCCTGAAGGGGAAAGAACATTAACTGTATTAGGCAATTGTAATGTAGATGACGGTATTAAAAACATTACACCTGCTGATATTCTATCTGCAATCAGTTATTTCTTTAACATCTTACATCAGGTTGGAGATACCGACGATATTGACCACTTAGGAAATCGTCGTCTTCGTTCAGTTGGAGAGTTACTACAAAATCAATTTAGAATCGGTCTGTCACGTATGGAGCGTGTGGTTCGTGAGAGAATGTCTATTCAGGACACATCTTCCATCACTCCACAACAGTTAATTAATATACGTCCTGTCATTGCATCTATCAAAGAGTTCTTTGGTAGTTCACAGTTATCTCAATTTATGGATCAAACGAACCCGTTAGCAGAGTTAACACATAAAAGACGTTTATCTGCATTAGGACCAGGTGGTCTGACTCGTGAACGTGCAGGGTTTGAAGTGCGTGACGTTCACTATTCTCACTATGGTCGTATGTGTCCGATCGAAACACCTGAGGGACCAAACATTGGGTTAATCAACTCGCTATCATCTTATGCGAAAGTCAATAAATTTGGTTTTATTGAAACGCCATATCGTAGAGTTGACCCTGAAACAGGTCGGGTTACTAACCAAATGGATTACTTAACGGCGGATGAGGAAGATAACTACGTCGTTGCACAGGCGAATGCGAAGTTGAATGAAGATGGCACATTTGCTGATGAGGAAGTAATTGCAAGGTTCCGTGGTGAAAACACGATTGTTAAACGTGAAAAATTAGACTATATGGACGTTTCGCCTAAGCAGGTTGTATCTGCTGCGACAGCATGTATTCCGTTCCTGGAAAACGATGACTCAAACCGTGCATTAATGGGAGCAAACATGCAGCGTCAAGCAGTACCACTTATGCAGCCTAAATCACCGATTGTTGGTACAGGAATGGAATATGTATCAGGTAAAGACTCTGGTGCAGCCGTAATCTGTAAGCATGAAGGTGTCGTAGAACGAGTAGAGGCGAAAGAAGTTCTGGTTCGTCGAATTACAGAAGTAGATGGAAAAGAAGTGGAAGGTGACTTAGACCGCTACCGTCTACAGAAATTCATTCGTTCCAACCAAGGTACTTGCTATAACCAACGCCCTATCGTATCTAAAGGTGACCGTGTGACCAAAGGTGAAATTTTAGCTGATGGTCCTTCTATGGAAAAGGGTGAACTGGCACTTGGTCAAAATGTGCTTGTAGGCTTTATGACGTGGGAAGGTTATAACTACGAGGATGCGATCATTATGAGTGAGCGTCTGGTAAAAGACGACGTCTATACGTCCATTCACATTGAAGAATATGAATCAGAAGCACGTGACACGAAATTAGGACCTGAAGAAATCACACGTGACATTCCTAACGTAGGAGAAGATGCATTACGTGACTTAGATGAACGAGGCATTATCCGTGTAGGTGCTGAAGTAGAAGACGGTGACTTATTAGTTGGTAAAGTTACACCTAAAGGGGTAACGGAATTATCAGCCGAAGAACGTTTGTTACACGCTATTTTCGGTGAGAAAGCACGAGAAGTTCGTGATACATCACTTCGAGTACCTCACGGTGCAGGAGGAATTGTACTAGATGTTAAAATCTTCAATCGTGCGGATGGTGATGAATTACCACCAGGTGTAAACCAGTTAGTCCGTGTATATATCGTTCAAAAACGTAAGATTCACGAAGGGGATAAAATGGCTGGTCGTCACGGTAATAAAGGTGTTATCTCGAAAATTTTACCAGAAGAAGATATGCCGTTCTTACCAGACGGAACGCCGATCGATATCATGTTAAACCCATTAGGGGTACCATCTCGTATGAACATCGGGCAAGTACTTGAACTGCACTTAGGTATGGCAGCGAGACAACTAGGTATTCACGTTGCATCACCAGTTTTTGATGGTGCGCGCGAAGAAGATGTTTGGGAGACTTTAGAAGAAGCTGGTCTACCAAGAGATGCGAAAACAATCCTTTATGATGGACGTACAGGTGAACCGTTTGATAACCGTGTATCTGTTGGTGTAATGTATATGATCAAGCTAGCACACATGGTAGATGATAAGTTGCACGCTCGTTCAACAGGTCCATATTCACTTGTTACGCAACAACCACTAGGTGGTAAAGCACAATTTGGTGGTCAGCGTTTCGGTGAGATGGAGGTATGGGCATTAGAAGCCTATGGTGCAGCCTATACACTACAAGAAATCCTAACGGTTAAATCAGATGATACAGTAGGTCGTGTGAAAACATATGAAGCGATCGTTAAAGGCGATAATGTTCCTGAACCTGGAATTCCAGAGTCATTTAAAGTACTGATTAAGGAATTACAAAGTCTAGGTATGGATGTAAAGATGTTATCTGGAGATGAGCAGGAAATCGAACTTCGTGATGACGAAGAAGATGATAATCAATCAGCAGATAACTTTAACCTAGAAATTGAAGAAACTACTAGTTAATGAAATACTCAAACCCGGTCATTCTTTCACCAAGGCTGACCGGGTGAGAGGTGTCTATAAAGCCTAAAGTGAACGAAACTCAAAGACTAAAAGGGAGGTTAACCCCTTGTTAGATGTAAATAATTTTGAATTTATGAAAATCGGATTAGCATCACCAAATAAAATTCGTTCTTGGTCATTTGGTGAAGTGAAAAAGCCTGAAACTATTAACTACCGTACACTTAAACCAGAGAAAGATGGTCTGTTTTGTGAACGAATTTTCGGTCCTCAAAAAGACTGGGAATGTCATTGTGGAAAGTATAAGCGTGTAAGATACAAAGGTGTCGTATGTGACCGTTGTGGTGTCGAAGTAACCAAAGCAAAAGTTCGTCGTGAACGCATGGGTCACATTGAACTAGCAGCCCCTGTTTCACATATCTGGTACTTTAAAGGTATCCCAAGCCGAATGGGACTAGTATTAGATATGTCACCTAGAGCACTGGAAGAAGTTATTTACTTCGCAGCATACATTGTGACAGACCCAGGTGATACAGCATTAGAGAAAAAGCAATTATTATCTGAAAAAGAATACCGTGCTTATCGTGATAAATACGGTAATTCTTTCAAAGCAGCAATGGGTGCTGAAGCAATCAAGAAAATCTTGCAAGATATCGATCTTGAAAAAGAAGTAGAATTGTTACGTGAAGAATTAAAATCTGCACAAGGTCAACGTAGAACCCGTGCGATCAAACGTTTAGAAGTATTAGAAGCATTTCGTAACTCTGGTAATGATCCAAGCTGGATGATTATGGATGTTCTACCGATCATTCCACCTGAATTAAGACCAATGGTGCAATTAGATGGTGGACGCTTCGCAACTTCAGACTTAAACGATTTATATCGTCGTGTAATCAACCGAAACAATCGTTTGAAACGCCTGCTTGACCTTGGGGCACCTAGTATTATCGTGCAAAACGAAAAACGTATGCTTCAAGAAGCAGTAGATGCGTTGATTGATAATGGACGCCGTGGACGTCCGGTAACTGGACCAGGGAACCGTCCATTAAAATCACTATCCCATATGTTAAAAGGGAAACAAGGTCGTTTCCGTCAAAACTTATTAGGTAAACGTGTTGACTATTCCGGTCGTTCCGTAATCGTTGTAGGTCCACACTTGAAGATGTATCAATGTGGTCTACCGAAAGAAATGGCTGTTGAGTTATTCAAACCGTTTATTATGAAAGAATTAGTAGAGCGAGGGTTAGCTCATAACATTAAATCAGCAAAACGTAAAATTGAGAGGTTGCATGAGGAAGTATGGGATGTCTTAGAAGACGTTATTAAAGAACACCCTGTACTATTAAACCGTGCACCAACACTACACCGTTTAGGTATTCAAGCATTTGAGCCGACACTTGTAGAAGGTCGCGCTATCCGCTTGCACCCACTTGTTTGTACTGCATATAACGCAGACTTCGATGGTGACCAAATGGCGGTACACGTTCCTTTATCAGCAGAAGCACAAGCTGAAGCACGTATTTTAATGCTCGCTGCCCAAAACATTCTTAATCCGAAAGATGGTAAACCAGTTGTTACTCCATCACAGGATATGGTACTTGGTAACTATTACGTAACAATGGAACGTGAGGATGCGATTGGTGAAGGTATGGTGTTTAAGGATTTAAACGAGGCATTAATCGCATATCAGAATGGTTTTGTACATTTACACACACGTGTTGCTATTCAACCAGCATCACTAAATAAAGAATCATTTAGCGAAGCACAAACAAATAAATTAATGATCACAACCGTTGGTAAGTTAATCTTTAACGATATGCTGCCAGAGTCATTCCCATACATGAATGAACCAACACAACAAAACTTAGAGGTTGCAACACCAGATAAGTATTTCGTTGAGCCTGGAGCTAATATTAAAGAAGAAATCGCCCAACGCGATATTATTCCACCATTTAAAAAAGGAATTCTCGGTGATATCATTGCGGAAGTATTCAAGAAGTTCAAGATCAGCGAAACTTCAAAAATGTTGGACCGTATGAAAGACTTAGGTTTTGCTTACTCTACAAAAGCTGGTATCACAGTAGGTGTATCAGATATCGTTGTGCTTGCTGAGAAAGAAGAAATTCTGGCGGAAGCACAAGATAAAGTAGATAAAGTATTGAAGCAATTCCGTAGAGGTTTAATTACCGATGAAGAACGCTATGACCGTGTTATTTCTGTATGGTCACAAGCGAAAGATACCATTCAAGAGAAACTGATGAAATCCTTGAACCCGCGTAACCCGATCTTTATGATGAGTGATTCCGGTGCGCGTGGTAACGCGTCTAACTTTACACAGCTAGCAGGTATGCGTGGATTAATGGCGAACCCGGCTGGTCGAATCATTGAATTACCGATCAAATCAAGCTTCCGTGAAGGTTTAACGGTACTAGAGTACTTTATCTCTACACACGGTGCTCGTAAAGGTCTAGCCGATACAGCCCTTAAGACAGCAGACTCTGGTTATTTAACAAGACGTCTTGTAGATGTTGCACAAGATGTGATTATCCGTGAAGATGATTGCGGAACAGACCGTGGTTTAACTGTATCTGCTATTAAAGAGGGTACAGAAATGATCGAACCACTTATTGATCGTCTCATCGGTAGAACGGTATTCCAGAATGTGAAGCATCCTGAAACAAACGAATTAATCGTTGCGAAAAACGAAGTCATCTCTGAAGATGCAGCAAAAGAAATCGTAGAATCAGGAATTGAAGAAGTAACCATTAGAACCGCCTTTACATGTAATACGAAACATGGCGCATGTAAAAAATGCTACGGCCGTAACTTAGCTACTGGTGAGGAAGTAGAAGTGGGCGAAGCTGTAGGTATTATTGCAGCTCAGTCTATTGGTGAACCAGGTACACAGTTAACAATGCGTACATTCCACACTGGTGGTGTTGCAGGAAGCGATATTACTCAAGGTTTACCGCGTATTCAAGAGATTTTCGAAGCGCGTAATCCAAAAGGTCAGGCAGTTATTTCCGAGATTTTCGGTACTGTTCAAGATGTGACCGAAGTGAAAGACAAACAAGAAATTGTTGTTCAAGGTGCGGTGGAAACCAAAACCTACACAGCGCCGTATGGTGCGCGACTTAAAGTTTCTATCGGAGATGAAGTAGAAGCAGGTCAAGCATTAACAGAAGGTTCTATTGATCCAAAAGAACTCTTGAAAGTTCAAGGTATTGACGGCGTACAATCTTACTTATTAAAAGAAGTACAGAAAGTATACCGAATGCAAGGGGTAGAAATCGGCGATAAACACGTGGAAGTAATGGTTAGACAAATGCTTCGTAAAGTACGTGTAGCTGATTCCGGAGATACAGAAGTATTACCAGGATCTCTACTAGAAATCCACCAGTTTAAAGATGCAAACAAACAAGCGATCGTAACAGGTGGTCAACCAGCAGTAGGCCGTCCGGTACTACTAGGTATTACGAAAGCATCTCTTGAAACAGATTCATTCTTATCTGCTGCTTCCTTCCAGGAGACTACAAGAGTCCTAACAGATGCAGCGATCAAAGGTAAACGAGATGAATTACTTGGACTGAAAGAGAATGTTATTATTGGTAAACTTGTGCCAGCAGGTACTGGTATGCAACGCTATCGACGTATCCAGGAAAAACTGGCCGTTGATCCCGTACAAGAAGAGGAAACAGACTCTGAAGAAGTGATTCAGTAATAATAAAAGGTCTAGTTGCCATTACTCACTGAAGTTAGGCAACACAACAGGGTTACCTGCAAGAAGTATTGCAGGTAATCCACTATTACATTTACTTGAAAGAAAACAAGGTATGCATGAAACACTTTAAATAATTATTTATTTTTACAAATAAAAGTTGACATTAATTTTTTGTGATGATAGTATATTTAAGGTGCTTCCGTTATCCTTGTTACTTTGGAGGATATGCAGATGTCTTATGAAAAAGTGGCACAGGTAAATACTGAAAAGATAGTCGGAACGAAACAAGTTTTAAAAGCCATTAAAAATGGTTATGCAAAAGAGGTAATCGTTGCTAGTGATGCTGATTCACATATTACTAGTAAAGTTTTACGAGTTGCAACTGAACATAATGTCCCTTATTTCTATGTTGATTCTATGAAAGAACTTGGAAAAGCATGTGGGATAGATGTCGGTGCAGCAACAGTAGTGATCAAACAATAAAGTTTTGGCAATTATTTGCGAAGACTTTGTTTTTTGCTCTATTATGAACCACCTGGATGTGTGGTATTACATCTTGAGAACAGAGAGGAGGAAATATAGATGCCAACTATTAATCAATTAGTCCGTAAAGGCCGTGTATCTAAAGGTAAAAAATCAGATTCACCTGCTTTAAATAAAGGGTACAATAGTCGTAAAAAAGTAGCGACTGATCAATCTGCCCCACAAAAACGTGGTGTATGTACTCGTGTGGGTACACTTACACCTAAGAAACCGAACTCTGCACTTCGTAAATATGCGCGTGTTCGTTTGTCCAACCAAATCGAGGTAACAGCTTATATTCCTGGAATTGGTCACAATCTTCAAGAACACAGTGTTGTATTAATTCGTGGTGGTCGTGTAAAAGACTTACCAGGGGTTCGTTATCACATCGTTCGTGGTGCGCTTGATACTTCAGGTGTAGAAGGACGTATGCAAGGCCGTTCAAAATACGGTGCGAAAAGACCTAAAAAATAAGTGATTTCTGATAAAAACACAATAGAAAGGAGGGGGAGATATGCCACGTAAAGGACCAGTACCAAAGCGTGATGTCTTACCAGATCCGTTATACAACTCAAAACTTGTTACACGTTTAATTAATCAGATTATGATTGATGGAAAAAGAGGTAAAGCACAAAAGATTTTGTATCGTGCTTTCGAATTAGTTCAAGAACGTAGCGGTCAAAACGCTATGGATGTGTTTGAACAAGCTATGAAAAACGTTATGCCAGTACTTGAAGTTCGTGCACGTCGTGTTGGTGGTTCTAACTACCAAGTACCAGTTGAGGTTAGACCTGAACGTCGTCAAGCATTAGGTTTGCGTTACATTGTGAATTATTCTCGTCTTCGCGGCGAAAAAACAATGGAAGAGCGTTTAGCGAATGAAATACTAGATGCTTCAAATAATACAGGTGCATCTGTTAAAAAACGCGAAGATATGCACAAGATGGCAGAGGCAAATAAAGCATTTGCTCACTATCGCTGGTAATCATCAAACTAACAATATTTCATGTAGGAAGGAGAAAGATTCATGCCTAGAGAGTTCTCCTTGGAGAATACACGTAATATCGGTATCATGGCACACATCGATGCTGGTAAAACAACTGCAACAGAACGTATCTTATTTTATACGGGACGCATCCATAAAATTGGGGAAACACATGAAGGTGCTTCTCAAATGGACTGGATGGAGCAGGAACAAGAACGCGGTATTACCATCACTTCAGCAGCAACAACTGCTCAGTGGAAAGGTCACCGTATTAACATCATCGATACACCTGGACACGTAGACTTCACAGTAGAAGTTGAGCGTTCATTACGTGTACTTGATGGTGCGGTAGCTGTTCTAGACGCTCAGTCTGGTGTAGAACCACAAACAGAGACAGTGTGGCGCCAAGCGACAACATATGGTGTTCCACGTATTGTTTTTGTAAACAAAATGGATAAAGTAGGAGCTGACTTCCTTTATTCTGTAGGTACAATTGGTGATCGTCTGGGAGCAAACGCTCATCCAGTACAGCTTCCAATCGGTGCTGAGGATGAATTTGAAGGAATCATCGACCTTATTACGATGGAAGCTTACTATTACTTGGATGACTTAGGTACTCGTGCAGAAGCGAAGCCGATTCCTGATGAGTATAAAGAGCAAGCTGAAGAATACCGCACAAATCTAATTGAAGCAGTAGCTGAATTAGATGAAGATCTAATGGAACGATACTTAGAAGGTGAAGAGTTCTCTAATGATGAATTAAGAGCTGCTGTTCGTCAAGCAACTTTAAGTGTTGAGTTCTATCCGGTATTCTGTGGATCTGCCTTCAAAAACAAAGGGGTGCAATTGCTAATCGATGGTGTTGTGGATTACTTACCATCACCATTAGACATTCCTCCGATTGAAGGTATTGTTCCAGGAACAGATGAAGAAATAGTTCGTAAGGCAGACGACAAAGAGCCATTCTCTGCACTTGCGTTTAAAGTTGCAACAGACCCGTTTGTAGGTAAACTTACATTCTTCCGTGTGTACTCTGGTTCATTAAAATCAGGTTCATACATCAAAAACTCTACGAAAGATAAACGTGAACGTGTAGGACGTATCCTACAAATGCACGCTAACTCTCGTGAGGAAATTGCTGAGGTTTACGCTGGTGATATTGCTGGTGCTGTTGGTCTGAAAGATACTGGTACTGGTGATACGTTATGTGCAGAGAAAAGCGTGGTTATTCTAGAATCTATGGAATTCCCTGAACCAGTTATCTCTGTAGCAATCGAGCCTAAATCAAAAGCTGACCAGGACAAAATGGCGGTTGCATTAGGTAAACTTGCTGAAGAGGATCCTACATTCAAAACTGAAACAAACCAAGAGACTGGTCAAACGATCATCTCAGGTATGGGTGAGTTACACCTTGACATCATCGTGGACCGTCTGAAGCGTGAGTTTAAAGTAGAAGCTAACGTTGGTGCTCCACAAGTATCTTACCGTGAAACATTCCGTGGTTCTGCGGAAGTAGAAGGTAAATTCGTTCGCCAATCTGGTGGTCGTGGTCAATATGGTCACGTTTGGGTTAAATTTGAACCTAACGAAGAAGGTGCAGGTTTTGAATTCGTAAATAACATCGTTGGTGGTGTTGTACCACGTGAATACATCCCATCTGTTGAGGCTGGTATTAAGGAATCAATGGAAAATGGTGTACTTGCTGGTTATCCATTAATCGATGTGAAAGCGACACTTTACGATGGAAGCTATCACGATGTTGACTCTAACGAAACAGCATTTAAAGTAGCAGCATCTATGGCGCTTAAAGCAGCGAAAAACAAATGTAACCCAGTAATCCTTGAACCAATGATGAAGGTTGAGGTTGTTATCCCAGAAGAATACATGGGTGACATTATGGGTGACGTAACTTCCCGTCGTGGGCGTGTAGAAGGAATGGAAGCTCGTGGACCTGCTCAAGTAGTAAAAGCATTTGTCCCACTTTCAGAAATGTTTGGTTATGCAACTGCACTTCGTTCTAATACACAAGGTCGTGGTACTTACACTATGCACTTCGATCACTACGAAGAAGTTCCTAAGAGCATTGCAGAAGAAATTATTAAGAAAAATGCTGGCGAATAATTGATTTTTTTCTTAATCTAAAGTATAACTTGTATTATAGGCTTAAGCATTCAAATGCCTAAGCCGAGATACATGAAAATATAAAAAAACTTTTTACTTAATTAAAGGAGGAAATATACATGGCTAAAGAAAAATTTGACCGTTCCAAAGACCACGTTAATATTGGTACAATTGGACACGTTGACCATGGTAAAACAACTTTAACTGCAGCAATTACAAACGTTCTTTTCAACAAATATGGTAGCGGGGAAGCTCGTGCTTATGACCAAATCGATGGTGCTCCAGAAGAAAAAGAACGTGGAATCACAATCTCAACAGCACACGTTGAGTACGAAACTGATAACCGTCACTATGCACACGTTGACTGCCCAGGTCACGCTGACTATGTTAAAAACATGATCACTGGTGCTGCACAAATGGACGGCGCTATCCTTGTAGTATCTGCAGCGGATGGTCCAATGCCACAAACTCGTGAGCACATCTTACTTTCTCGTCAAGTAGGTGTACCAGCGATCGTTGTATTCTTAAACAAATGTGATATGGTAGATGACGAAGAACTTCTAGAACTAGTTGAAATGGAAGTACGTGATCTATTAAGCGAATATGATTTCCCTGGTGATGATGTACCAGTAATCAAAGGTTCTGCACTTCAAGCACTTGAAGGTGAAGAGCAATACGTTAACGCAATCCTTGAACTTATGGAAGCTGTTGATGACTATATTCCTCGTCCAGACCGTGATACTGAGAAATCATTCATGATGCCAGTAGAGGACGTATTCTCTATCACTGGTCGTGGTACTGTTGCAACAGGACGTGTTGAGCGTGGTGTTGTAAAAGTAGGTGACGAAGTAGAAATCATCGGTCTTGCTGAAGAAGCTTCTAAAACTACTATCACTGGTGTTGAGATGTTCCGTAAGCTTCTTGACTATGCAGAAGCTGGTGACAACATTGGTGCACTACTTCGTGGTGTTGCACGTGAAGAAATCAACCGTGGTCAAGTACTAGCTAAGCCTGGTTCTATTACTCCACACACAAAATTCAAAGCGGAAGTTTATGTACTTTCTAAAGACGAAGGTGGACGTCACACTCCATTCTTCTCAAACTATCGTCCACAATTCTATTTCCGTACAACTGACGTAACTGGTGTTATCGAGTTACCAGAAGGTGTGGAAATGGTAATGCCTGGTGATAATATCGAAATGACAGTATCTCTTATCTCTCCAATCGCGATCGAGGATGGAACTAAATTCTCAATCCGTGAAGGTGGACGTACTGTAGGTGCTGGTGTCGTAGCAGAAATCATTGAGTAATCAATGATATATATAAAAGCAGGTAGTCATAAGGCTACCTGCTTTTTTTCGTTATAAGAAAATAGAACATTAAGTAACTCAAAGAGAGATAATGCATGAATAGGAGTAACAGATGAAAAGGTTTTTAAAGTACAGCATATTCATAGTGTTTTCTATTTTATTTATAGCAGTAGTTGGTTTTTATATTTGGACACAACAAACATATGAAGCAACAGGGGAGCTTTATCAATTAGTGGATCAGATAGACGAAGAAGATGGGTGGTTAACATTTGAGCCGACCACCAATTATGAAAAGGGAATTATTATTTATCCCGGTGCTAAAGTTGAGCCAGAAGCATATAGTTACTTAGCACAAGAGTTAAGTGAACGAGGATATGTGGTAGGAATACCTACTTTCCGTTTGAACCTTGCGATAATTGATAAGGATGTAGCAAAAGAACTTCAGGCTAAATACAAACAAGTATCAGATTGGTATATAGGTGGACACTCTTTAGGTGGAGTAGCAGCTTCCATGTACACAAAAGAGAACAAAGAAATAATAAGTGGATTATTTTTTTTAGGATCCTATTCGACCGAAAGTCAAGATTTCTCAGGAACAACTTTGCCGATGCTATCTATATATGGAGAACGTGATGGACTTACTACGCTGGATGATGTTGAAGAAAGTAAAGAATACTTCTCTGAGCAAGCTGCTTTTTTTGAAATAGAAGGTGGCAACCACGCACAGTTTGGTATATATGGTCCGCAAAAGGGCGATAATGATGCTGTGATAAAGGTGAAAGAACAGCAGAACGAAATTATCGATGGCATAGATAGTTGGATTAGTAGTATTGATTGATATGTTCATTCATAATTACCAAAGTCTTTCGGCTAAGAAATCAACCTAAATAATTTCTTAAAAAATTTCATATAAATCTTGCATTCATCGCGTTATTTCTATATAATAAACAATGTTGGTCATAAAACAGGCGATGATGCGGAAGGTTGTTGGCACACCCGGCCCCTTTGCCATGGCGGGTGTATCAAGGAATTTTCGCGGAGAAAGTCTATTATCTAAATGGGCGAAAAGGAGGGAAAATAATGGCAAAAGAAAAAATTAGAATTCGTTTAAAAGCGTATGATCACCGTATTTTAGATCAGTCTGCAGATAAAATTGTAGATACTGCAAAAAGATCTGGTGCAGGAGTTTCAGGACCGATTCCATTACCAACGGAAAAATCGGTATACACAGTTTTGCGTGCGACTCACAAATACAAAGACGCTCGTGAGCAATTCGAAATGCGCACACATAAACGTCTAATTGATATTGTAAGTCCAACACCAAAAACGGTTGATTCATTAATGCGTTTGGATTTACCGTCAGGTGTAGATATTGAAATTAAACTATAATATAAATTTAACATTCTAGGAGGTGTAACGGATGACGAAAGGAATCTTAGGTCGCAAAGTCGGCATGACACAGATTTTCTCTGAAGAGGGCGAATTAATCCCTGTAACAGTAGTTCAAGCTGAACCAAACGTTGTGCTGCAAAAGCGTACAGAAGAAAATGATGGATATGAAGCAATCCAAATTGGTTTTGCAGACGAAAAGAAAAATCGCGCTAACAAACCAGAGCAAGGACATGCTGAAAAAGCAAATACTACTCCTAAGCGCTTCGTTCGTGAAATCCGTGACGTAAATCTTGATGAATATGATTTAGGTCAAGAGATAAACGTAGAGGTTTTTGAAGCAGGAGATAAAATCGATGTAACAGGTACTTCTAAAGGGAAAGGTTTCCAAGGTGCGATCAAGCGCCACAACCAACAACGTGGACCGGAAACTCATGGTTCTCACTACCACAGATCAGCAGGTTCAATGGGAGCTGCCGCTGACCCAGCACGAGTTTTCAAAGGTAAAAAACTCCCTGGACAAATGGGTGGAGAGCAAATTACAATCCAAAACTTAGAAGTAGTAAAAGTGGACGCAGAGCGTAACCTTTTATTAATCAAAGGTAACGTTCCAGGTGCAAAAAAATCATTCGTGAAAGTTACGAGTGCAATAAAGGCTAACTAATTATTAATCGAAGGGAGGATATGTCATGCCTAAAGTAGCACTATATAATCAAAGTGGATCACAAGTTGGTGATGTAGAAATCAACGACGCGGTGTTCGGAATCGAACCAAATGAACATGTACTACATGACGCTGTTTTAATGCAACGCGCATCTTTACGTCAAGGTACACATGCAGTGAAAAACCGTTCTGACGTAAGTGGTGGTGGACGTAAACCATGGCGCCAAAAAGGAACAGGTCGTGCACGCCAAGGTTCAATTCGCTCACCACAATGGGTAGGCGGTGGAACTGTTTTCGGACCTACACCAAGAAGCTATAGCTACAAATTACCTAAGAAAGTGCGTAGATTAGCGCTTAAATCTGCTCTTTCTTCTAAGGTGAAAGAAGATAGCTTAGTAGTATTAGAAGGAATTGCAATCGAAACACCAAAAACAAAAGAAGTTGTTTCAATGCTTTCTTCATTAAATGTTGATGCAAAAGCATTAATCGTTACAGCAGATAAAGACGATGTATTAGCAAAATCAGCTAATAATCTTCAAAATGTAAAAGTACTATCAGTAAGCGAAGTGAATGTATTAGACTTGCTTACGCATGACAAGCTGATCTTAACGAAAGAAGCAGCTGAAAAAGCAGGGGAGGTGCTTGCATAATGGCAGATGCACGTGATATTATTAAGCGCCCGGTCATAACTGAACACTCTGCAGATTTAATGGCAGAAAAGAAATATACTTTTGAAGTAAGTAAAGAAGCAAACAAAACACAAATCAAAGATGCAGTAGAAGAAATCTTTGGTGTGAAAGTCTTGAATGTAAACACATTAAACAAAAAAGGTAAGTTCAAGCGCATGGGACGTTATGGCGGCTATCGCCCTAACCGTAAAAAAGCAATTGTTCAGTTATCTGAAGACAGTAAAGAACTAGATTTCTTTGAAACATTATAATTTGAATCACAAAGGAGGGAAAACAGATGGCGATTAAAAAGTATAAACCAACTTCCAATGGTCGTAGAGGTATGACGGTATCAGATTATGCTGAAATCACTACTGATCAACCAGAAAAATCACTACTTGCACCATTAAGCAAACGTGGTGGTCGTAATAATCAAGGTAAATTAACAGTTCGTCATCAAGGCGGTGGACATAAGCGTAAGTATCGTATTATCGATTTCAAACGTGACAAAGATGGAATACCAGGCAAAGTTGCTACAATCGAATACGATCCAAACCGTTCTGCAAACATCGCACTAATCCATTATGCAGATGGAGAAAAACGTTATATTATTGCACCAAAAGGTATCCAAGTAGGTCATGAAATTGTATCTGGTCCAGACGCAGATATTAAATTAGGTAATGCTTTACCACTTGGTGATATTCCAGTAGGTACAACTATTCATAACATTGAATTAAAACCAGGTCGTGGTGCGCAATTAGCTAGATCTGCTGGTGCTCAAGCACAAATCCTTGGACGTGAAGGTAAATACGTATTAGTACGTTTAGCTTCAGGAGAAGTACGCTTAGTCTTAGCGACTTGTCGTGCGACTGTAGGTCAAGTAGGTAACTTAGAGCACGAATTAATCAATGTAGGTAAAGCTGGACGTTCTCGTTGGCAGGGCAAGCGTCCAACAGTTCGTGGTTCTGTAATGAACCCTAACGATCACCCTCACGGTGGTGGTGAAGGACGTGCACCTATCGGACGTAAATCACCAATGTCACCTTGGGGCAAACCAACACTTGGTTACAAAACACGTCAGCGTAACAAACAATCAGATAAATTTATTGTACGTAAACGTAAAAAATAACGGGGTTGAACGACGGGCATTAATACCCGTCCGACAATCGCGAAGGGAGGCTTATCCATGGGTCGTAGCTTAAAAAAAGGACCTTTCGCAGATGACCATTTAATGAAAAAGATCGATAAATTGAACGAGGATGACAAAAAAACAGTAGTGAAGACGTGGTCTCGTCGCTCTACCATTTTCCCTAACTTTGTCGGTCATACGATTGCGGTATATGATGGTCGCAAACATGTGCCAGTATACGTAACAGAAGATATGGTTGGACACAAATTAGGTGAATTCGCTCCAACACGTACGTATAGAGGACACGCTGGAGACGACAAGAAAACAAAACGTTAATTGAGAGGAGGTACTCCTAATGCAAGCAAAAGCTGTTGCAAAATCAGTTCGTATTGCTCCTCGTAAAGTCCGCCTAGTGATTGACTTAATCCGAGGCAAAGATGCAGGAGAAGCAATTGCGATTTTAAAACATACACAACGCGGTGCTTCACCAGTTGTGGAGAAATTATTAAACTCTGCGATCGCAAATGCAGAGCACAATTATGAAATGAACCCTGAGAATTTAGTAGTGTCAGAAGCGTTTGTAAATGAAGGTGTTACTTTGAAACGTTTCCGCCCACGTGCACAAGGTCGTGCAACACAAATCAACAAACGAACTAGCCACATTACAGTGGTTTTATCTGAGAAAAAGGAGGGATAATCTGTGGGTCAAAAAGTAAATCCAACTGGTCTTCGTGTCGGAGTTATCCGTGATTGGGAATCTAAGTGGTATGCAGGTAAAGATTACGCAGACCTTTTACATGAAGATATTAAAATTCGTGAATATATCGAAGGACGTTTAAAAGATGGTGCTGTATCTAAAGTTGAAATCGAAAGAGCAGCAAACCGTGTAAATATCTCTATTTCTACAGCTAAGCCAGGTATGGTAATTGGTAAAGGTGGTTCTGAAGTAGAAGCCCTACGTAAATCACTAAACCAACTAACTGGTAAAAGAGTACACATTAACATTGTCGAAGTGAAAAAAGCTGATTTAGATGCTAAATTAGTAGCAGAAAATATCGCTCGTCAATTAGAAAACCGTGTATCATTCCGTCGTGCACAGAAACAAACGATCCAACGCGCTATGCGTGCAGGTGCGAAAGGTATTCGTACACAAGTATCAGGTCGTCTTGGTGGTGCAGATATGGCGAGAGCTGAAAGTTATAGTGAAGGAACAGTTCCACTTCATACATTGCGTGCAGATATCGATTATGGTACTGCAGAAGCAGACACAACTTACGGTAAACTAGGTGTTAAAGTATGGATTTATCGTGGAGAAGTCCTTCCAACTAAAAACAATAACTAAGGAAGGGGGCAAAGCATTATGTTAATGCCAAAACGTGTAAAACATCGTAAGCAACATCGTGGTAATATGAAAGGTAAAGCGAAAGGCGGTACGTCAGTAGCATTTGGTGAATACGGTCTTCAGGCTGTTGAAGCTGCATGGATTACTAGCCGTCAGATCGAAGCAGCTCGTATAGCGATGACTCGTTATATGAAACGTGGTGGTAAAGTATGGATTAAAATTTTCCCAGATAAACCTTATACAGCTAAGCCTCTAGAGGTTCGTATGGGTTCTGGTAAAGGTGCTCCTGAAGGATGGGTAGCAGTAGTAAAACCTGGTAAGATAATGTTTGAGATTGCGGGTGTATCAGAAGAGGTAGCACGTGAAGCACTTCGTCTTGCATCTCACAAATTACCAATCAAAACGAAATTCGTAAAACGAGAAGAAATTGGTGGTGAAATCAATGAAGGCTAATGAAATTAGAGAACTAACCACTGCCGAAATTGAACAAAAGATCAAGTCGTTAAAAGAAGAGCTTTTCAATTTGCGTTTCCAACTTGCAACAGGTCAGTTGGAAAACACAGCACGTCTACGTGAAGTACGTAAGTCCATTGCACGTATGAAGACTGTTGTTCGCGAAAGAGAGCTAAGCGTAAATAACTGATAAATAAAGGAGGTTAGCCTCAAATGAGTGAGCGTAATAATCGTAAAGTCTATACCGGACGTGTCGTATCTGACAAAATGGATAAGACAATCACTGTTGTAGTTGAGACATATAAATTTCACACTTTATATGGCAAACGTGTTAAATACTCTAAAAAATTCAAAACACATGATGAAAACAACCAAGCTAAAATTGGCGATGTTGTACGCATCATGGAAACTAAACCACAATCTAAGACAAAACGTTTCCGTCTAGTTGAAGTTGTGGAAGAAGCAGTAATTATTTAATTTAAGTTCGCTCGGATAAGTTCCGAAGGGAGGGTACACGAATATGATCCAACAAGAATCTCGTTTAAAAGTAGCAGATAACTCTGGTGCTCGTGAAGTACAAGCGATTAAAGTACTAGGTGGTTCTGGTCGCAAAACAGCGAACATTGGTGATGTAATTGTTTGCTCGGTAAAACAAGCAACACCAGGTGGCGTTGTTAAAAAAGGTGAAGTCGTAAAAGCAGTAATCGTACGTTCTAAGAGCGGAGTAAGACGTAAAGACGGTTCTTATATTCGATTTGATGAGAATGCAGCTGTCATCGTTCGTGATGACCAAAGTCCAAGAGGTACTCGTATTTTTGGACCAGTTGCACGTGAATTGCGTGATGCGAAATTCATGAAAATCGTATCTCTAGCTCCAGAAGTATTATAAGCACGTTACGGAAAAACCGTGTAAGGAGGTGCGGATAGCATGCATGTCAAAAAAGGTGATAAAGTACAAGTAATTACAGGTAAAGATAAAGGAAAGCAGGGTACTGTTTTAGCTGCATTTCCGAAAAAAGATCGTGTGCTTGTAGAAGGTGTTAATGTTGTGAAGAAACACGCTAAACCTTCTCAAGAAAACCCACAAGGTGGTATCTTAAATCAAGAAGCAGCGATTCATGTATCAAATGTATTGCCAGTAGACCCTAAATCTGGCGAACCAACTCGTGTTGGATATGAAGTACGTGATGGAAAGAAAGTTCGTATCGCTAAAAAATCTGGTGAATCTTTAGATAAATAGTCTTAGCGATGAAAGGAGGTTTACGTGATGAACACTTTAAAAGAAAAGTACAATAATGAAATTGTTTCTTCATTAGTTGAGAAATTTAATTATGAATCCGTAATGGAAGTACCAAAGGTCGAAAAAATAGTTGTGAACATGGGTGTTGGTGATGCAGTGCAAAACTCTAAGGCACTTGATGCTGCAGTAGAAGAATTGGCACAAATCACTGGTCAAAAACCTGTTGTAACAAAAGCGAAAAAATCAATCGCAGGTTTCCGTTTACGTGAAGGAATGCCAATCGGTGCGAAGGTAACATTGCGCGGAGAGCGTATGTATGACTTCCTTCAAAAGCTTATCGATGTATCATTACCACGTGTACGTGATTTCCGTGGTATCTCTAAAAAAGCATTTGATGGCCGTGGTAACTACACTTTAGGTGTAAAAGAACAATTAATTTTCCCAGAAATTAATTATGACCAAGTAAACAAAGTGAGAGGGATGGACGTTGTTATCGTAACAACAGCTGATTCTGATGAAGAAGCTGCAGAACTCTTAACACAACTTGGCATGCCTTTCCAAAAATAAGCGAAAAGCTAAAATAAGGAGGGAAAAGAGTGGCTAAAAAATCAATGATCGCAAAGCAACAACGCAAAGCGAAATTCAAAGTGCAAGAATACACTAGATGTGAACGTTGTGGACGTCCACACTCTGTAATCCGCAAATTCAAGCTTTGCCGTATTTGTTTCCGTGAACTTGCATATAAAGGTCAAATTCCTGGTGTTAAAAAAGCAAGCTGGTAAATCCCCGATTAGGGAAGGAGGTAATGAGAAATGGTTATGACAGATCCAATTGCAGATATGCTTACTCGTATTCGTAACGCTAACATGGTTCGCCATGAAAAATTGGAGTTCCCAGCGTCGAATCTTAAGAAAGAAATCGCAGATATTTTAAAACGTGAAGGTTTTATCCGTGACTATGAGTATGTAGAGGATAATAAACAAGGAATCCTTCGTATCTTTTTGAAGTATGGTACAAACGAAGAGCGTGTAATCTCAGGTTTAAAGAAAATTAGTAAACCAGGTTTACGTGTTTATGCAAAAGCAGATGAACTTCCTAAAGTATTGAATGGTTTAGGTATTGCGATCGTTTCTACTTCAAAAGGGGTATTATCTGATAAAGAAGCACGTGCACAAGCAATCGGTGGCGAAGTGCTAGCATATATTTGGTAAGATATTCTTAGAAGACAGGAGGTGTAGTAGCATGTCTCGTATAGGTTTAAAACTTTTAGAGATTCCAGAAGGTGTGGAAATCAAAGTAGATGGAAATAACATTACTGTTAAAGGACCAAAAGGTGAATTGAGCCGTTCTTTCGACAGTGATATGAAAGTAAATATTGAGGATAATGTATTGACTGTTGAGCGTCCAAGTGACTCTAAACAACATAAAGCATTACATGGTACAACTCGAAGCCTAATCGGTAATATGGTGGAAGGTGTCCATAAAGGTTTCGAAAAAGCTCTTGAGATTCAAGGTGTAGGTTACCGTGCACAAAAACAAGGAAATAAACTTGTTGTTAATGCTGGTTATTCTCACCCTGTAGAATTGGAACCAATTGACGGTATCGACATTGAAGTTCCAGCTAATACAAAAGTAGTTGTAAAAGGTATCGACAAAGAATTAGTTGGTGCTGTTGCAGCAAACATCCGCGCTATTCGCCCACCGGAGCCTTATAAAGGTAAAGGTATCCGTTATGAAGGTGAATATGTACGTCGTAAAGAAGGTAAAACTGCTAAGTAAGTTTAGGTAGCAAGCAGAAAGGAGTGACCTAGATGATCACAAAGCCTGATAAAAATAGTGTACGTAAAAAAAGACATCAGCGTATCCGTAAGAACCTATTCGGAACACAGGAACGCCCACGTCTAAACGTATTTCGTTCAAATAAACACATCTACGCACAACTAATCGATGATGTTAACAATGTAACATTAGTTAGTGCATCTACGGTAGATAATGAGTTAAACTTAGAAGCAACAGGAAATGTAGAAGCTGCAAAGCAAGTTGGCGAGCTTATCGCAAAACGTGCAATCGATAAAGGATTGACAAATGTTGTTTTTGATCGTGGTGGATATTTATATCATGGTCGAGTTAAATCTCTAGCAGATGCTGCTCGCGAAGCAGGTCTTGAATTTTAATCAAAAAAGGAGGGACATATGTTGCGTACTAACATCGACCCAAACAAATTAGATTTAGAAGAACGCGTTGTAACAATTAACCGTGTAGCAAAAGTAGTAAAAGGTGGACGTCGTTTTCGTTTTGCTGCATTGGTAGTAGTTGGAGATAAAAATGGTCATGTAGGATTTGGTACTGGTAAAGCACAAGAGGTACCAGATGCTATTAAAAAAGCAATTGATGATGCAAAGAAAAACTTAATCAATGTACCGATCGTTGGTACTACAATTCCACACGAAATTCACGGACAATTCGGAGCTGGCAACATCTTAATGAAACCAGCTGTTGAAGGTACCGGAGTTATCGCAGGTGGACCTGTACGTGCCGTATTAGAACTAGCTGGTGTAGGTGATATTCTTTCTAAATCACTAGGCTCTAACACACCAATTAACATGGTTCGTGCAACAATCAATGGACTTAGCGAATTAAAACGTGCTGAAGAAGTAGCAAAACTTCGTGGCAAGTCTGTAGAAGAATTGTTAGGATAAGGAGGGAAACGAAATGTCTAATCAATTAGAAATTACCCTCAAACGCAGTGTCATCGGTAGATCAGAAGTACAAAAAGCTACTGTTCAAACACTAGGTCTTAGAAAGATTCATCAGTCAGTAGTCCGTGAAGATACTCCTGTCGTGCGAGGCATGATTAACAAAGTATCACATTTAGTTGACGTGAAAGAAGTTTAATAAAAATTGTTGTAAAGAGGAGGTGCTCGCATGAAACTTCATGAATTAAAACCATCACAAGCGAAGAAACAACGCAATCGCGTTGGTCGCGGTATGTCATCAGGTAATGGTAAAACATCTGGACGTGGTCACAAAGGTCAAAAGGCACGTTCTGGCGGAGGTGTACGTCCAGGATTTGAAGGTGGACAAATGCCACTTTTCCAACGTTTACCTAAGCGAGGTTTTACAAACATCAACCGTAAAGATTTCGCAATTGTTAACCTTGAAACATTGAATAATTTTGACGAAGGTACCGAAGTGACACCTGAGCTTTTACTTGAGACTGGTACCATTAGTAAGGTCAAATCTGGTGTTAAGATTCTTGGAAACGGCAAGTTAGAAAAGAAATTAACCGTAAAAGCTCATAAGTTTTCTGCTTCAGCTAAAGATGCAATTGAAGCAGCGGGCGGTCAAACTGAGGTGATTTAATGTTTCGTACAATCTCCAATTTTGTGCGTGTGGCTGATATTAGACAAAAGATTATTTTTACACTTCTCATGTTAGTAGTATTTCGTATTGGTACTTTCATACCAGTTCCATTTACAGATCGAAGTGCTATTGACTTTATGAATGAACAAAATGTTTTTGGGTTACTGAATACATTTGGTGGTGGAGCATTACAAAACTTTTCCATCTTCGCAATGGGGATTATGCCTTACATCACGGCATCCATCATTATGCAATTATTGCAAATGGATGTCGTTCAGAAATTCTCTGAATGGAAAAAACAAGGGGAAATGGGACGTAAAAAACTCGCGCAGGTTACTCGTTATGCAACCATTGGGTTAGCATTTATTCAAGCTTGTGCAATGTCAGTAGGCTTTAATGCAATGTCAGGTGGCCTTTTGATTAATGATCCTGGTGTAGGGAAGTTCATAGTAATTGCGCTAGTATTGACAAGTGGTACTGCATTTTTAATGTGGTTAGGGGAACAAATTACTGCAAATGGTGTAGGTAATGGTATCTCTATCCTTATCTTTGCCGGTATCGTAGCTGCCATTCCAAATGGTATTAATCAAATTTACGCACAATACTTTGGATCTGGTGTAGGAGATGAACTTTTCCTAAACATCGTCATTGTGCTGTTGATTGTATTGCTTGTACTTGCTGTAATAGTAGGTGTTATTTTCATACAACAAGCGTTACGTAAAATTCCAGTACAATATGCGAAACGTTTAGTGAACCGTTCACCAGTAGGAGGACACTCTACTCATTTACCGTTGAAAGTAAATGCTGCAGGGGTAATTCCAGTCATTTTTGCAATTTCATTTATCATTGCACCACGTACAATCGCAGGGTTCTTTGAGAATAATGAAGTTGCGATAACGATCTCCAATATTTTTGATTATTCAAATCCAACCGGTATGATTATTTACGTTGTGCTAATCATCGCATTTACGTATTTCTATACATTTGTTCAAGTTAATCCTGAGCAAATGGCTGATAATTTGAAGAAGCAAGGTGGCTATATCCCTGGTATTCGACCAGGAAAAACAACGGAGACTTATTTAACACGTGTTATGTATCGACTAACATTTGTTGGATCATTATTCTTAGCTGCTGTCGCTGTTTTACCTTTAGTATTAGGTGATGTGGCAGGTCTACCACAATCCGTGCAAATCGGTGGAACAGGACTTTTAATTGTTGTTGGTGTTGCTTTACAAACGATGAAGCAATTAGAAGGGCAGTTAGTAAAACGTAACTATAAAGGCTTTATTAAGTAAAGTTTTTATAGAACGGACTAGACAGAGAGCGAGGGGAAAATCGTTGAATCTAATCCTTATGGGACTACCTGGTGCTGGTAAGGGGACACAAGCAGAAAAAATTGTAGAAAAGTATGACATCCCTCATATTTCAACTGGAGATATGTTTCGGTTGGCTATTAAAGAAGGAACGGAGCTTGGACAAAAAGCAAAGAGCTATATGGATGAAGGTGCTCTTGTTCCAGATGAAGTAACAATTGGTATCGTAAAAGAAAGATTAAGCAAAGATGACTGTCAAAAAGGTTTCTTGTTAGATGGTTTTCCACGTACTTTGGCACAAGCTGAAGCATTGGATGAACTACTTTCTAGCATGGATCGCTCGATTGATTATGTTTTACACGTTGATGTTGAGAAGGATGAATTAATTGAACGCCTTACTGGTCGTCGAATTTGTCCAGAATGTGGTACTGCTTATCATGTAATCTTCAATCCTCCTAAGGTTGAAGGGGTATGTGATAAAGATGATGCAAAACTTATCCAACGTGAAGATGATCAACCTAGTACAGTTAGAAATCGTTTAGAGGTTAATCTTGAACAAACACAACCAATGTTAGACTTTTACTCTAATAAAGGTGACTTAGTGACAATTAACGGCTCTCAAGAAATTGATGAAGTGTTCAGCGATATTGATGAGAAATTAAAAACAATTTCTTAATGAAATGTTGCCAAAGTTGGTATAATGTTACTAACAATGAAAATAGGTATAACGTAAAACCTAAATGAAGGTGATGATGGTTGAGCGAGACGGAGAGTTATCCGGAATTAGGTCAGGTTGTTCAAATCCTACAGGGACGCGAAGCAGGTCAGTTTGCAATTGTAATTGGAAAAGTAGACAGTCGTTTTGTGTTGTTGGCAGATGGAGATAAACGCAAATATGATCGACCAAAGAAGAAGAATGTTCATCATGTTGCGTACACAAGCTTTATATCTCCTGAAGTTCAAAGAAGCCTTCTCGAAACAGGGCGCGTAACCAATGGTAAATTGCGTTATGCTATTAATAAATTTGTCGAAGAAATGGAGACAGATTTGAAGAAGGGAGATCAACTCGATGGCGAAAGACGATGCAATTGAAGTCGAAGGTACGGTAATTGATACATTACCGAATGCAATGTTTAAAGTAGAATTAGAGAATGGTCACACCGTGTTAGCACATGTCTCTGGTAAAATCAGAATGCACTTTATTCGAATTTTACCTGGTGACAAAGTAACGGTTGAACTTTCTCCATATGATTTAACAAGAGGTCGCATTACGTACCGTTATAAATAAAATGCTCCGACACAAGAGGAGGTATGGAAGATGAAGGTAAGACCATCTGTAAAACCAATTTGTGAAAAATGCAAGGTTATTCGTCGTAAAGGTAAAGTAATGGTAATTTGCGAAAACCCTAAGCATAAACAAAAACAAGGATAAGGAGGTGTAATCACTCTATGGCACGTATTGCTGGTGTAGATGTTCCGCGTGATAAGCGCGTAGTGATTGCTTTAACCTATATTTACGGTATTGGAAAAACAACTGCTAAGAAAGTATTGGAAGAAGCTGGTGTTAACGAGGACACTCGTGTTCGTGATTTAACAGAAGAAGAATTAGGTCAAATTCGTCAAACAATTGACAGCTATACTGTAGAAGGTGATCTTCGTCGTGAAGTATCCTTAAACATTAAGCGTCTAATTGAAATTGGTTCCTATCGTGGTGTACGTCATCGCCGTGGTTTACCTGTTCGAGGACAAAAAACGAAAAATAACTCACGTACTCGTAAAGGTCCTAGAAAAACAATGGCTAACAAAAAGAAATAAGATAAAAGGAGGTTTGCTTACTTATGGCTCGTAAAACAAATACACGTAAACGTCGTGTGAAAAAGAATATAGACACGGGTATTGCACATATTCGTTCTACATTCAATAACACAATCGTAACGATTACTGATGTTCAAGGAAACGCGGTTAGCTGGAGCAGTGCAGGAGCGTTAGGTTTCAAAGGTTCTCGTAAATCTACTCCTTTCGCAGCGCAAATGGCTGCTGAGGCTGCAGCAAAAGCGGCTCAGGATCATGGTGTAAAATCTTTAGAGGTTACAGTGAAAGGACCTGGTGCTGGACGTGAAGCAGCAATCCGTTCACTTCAAGCAGCAGGTATTGAAGTAACTGCCATTCGTGATGTAACACCAGTTCCTCACAATGGTTGTCGCCCGCCAAAACGTCGTCGAGTATAATCACACAGTATATTATTTGTTAATCTGTCTATAATGGTTTATGATAGCTTAATAAAGTTTTTTAGATGTTTATTAATGACACCATTGCTTTCGACAGACACAAAATCACAATTGCATAGTGCAGAAACGGGAACTGCCTACCTGGGGAATTTCGGTTAGACCCTGAGTCTAACCGGGGTTTCGACGTTTTAGAGGAGGGTTTAATAGATGATCGAAATTGAAAAACCAAAAATAGAAACAGTAGAAATCAGTGATGATGCTACTTATGGCAAATTCGTTGTAGAACCACTAGAGCGTGGATATGGTACTACACTTGGTAACTCCTTGCGTCGTATCCTATTATCTTCACTTCCTGGCGCTGCTGTTACATCTGTTCAAATGGATGGAGCCTTACATGAGTTCTCTACGGTTGAAGGTGTTGTCGAAGATGTGACAACTATTATCTTAAACTTAAAGAAACTAGCTCTTAAAATCTATTCAGATGAAGAGAAGACTCTTGAAGTAGATGTACAGGGAGAAGGGAAAGTTACGGCTGCGGATATCATTTTTGATAGTGATGTCGAAATTTTAAATCCGGATCTTCATATTGCTACGGTTGGTAGTAATGGCCATTTAAAAATGAAAATTTCAGCTCAAAGCGGCCGAGGATACCGCCCAGCTGACTCTAATAACCATGAGGATCGTCCGATTGGTGTTATTCCAGTGGACTCTATCTTCACTCCAGTTTCAAAAGTAACCTATCAAGTAGAAAATACCCGTGTTGGTGAAGATGCCAATTATGATAAGCTTACTTTTGATGTGTTAACAGATGGAAGTATTCGTCCCGAAGAAGCAGTTTCTTTAGGAGCTAAAATCTTCACGGAACATATGAATATTTTTGTTGGTTTAACAGACGAAGCGAAGAACGCTGAAATTATGATCGAAAAAGAAGAAGACCAAAAAGAAAAAGTTCTTGAAATGACAATCGAAGAGCTTGATTTATCTGTAAGGTCTTATAACTGCTTGAAACGAGCAGGAATTAATACTGTACAGGAATTAGCTCATAAGTCAGAAGAAGATATGATGAAGGTACGAAACTTAGGTCGTAAATCACTAGAAGAAGTGAAGCATAAATTAGAAGATCTAGGTCTTGGACTACGAAATGAAGATTAATCACGACACCTTTTAGAGATTTCGAACGAAGGAGGGATATTCCATGGCTAGAAAATTAGGACGTACAACGGATCAACGTATGGCTTTGCTTCGAGGTTTAGCAACGGATCTTATTATCCATGAACGTTTAGAAACAACAGAAGCAAAGGCTAAAGAACTACGCTCGGTTGTTGACAAAATGATTACACTTGGTAAGCGCGGTGACCTTCACGCACGTCGTCAAGCTGCATCTTTCTTATACAATGCTGAAGCGAATGAAAACGAAGATGCTGTACAAAAGCTTTTCAACGACATTGCAGGTCGCTACGAAGATCGCCAAGGTGGATATACAAGAGTGCTTAAATTAGGACCTCGTCGCGGTGACGGAGCTGAAATGGCAGTAATCGAGTTAGTATAATTCCATAGCAAAGCAAGGCAAGGGCAGGAGCAAATCTCTTTATGAGGTGCATCCAAGCCCTTTTTTTGTTGAGCTAAATGAATGGAACGCACAACGAAAGCCGTTGACGGACATCCATGCCGCTATTCAACCAAAAGGGTGACCTAAAGACACTGAATAAGGGATTATATGTCCACCAACATAGACAAATGGGGATAATTTTATCCAATAACGCACTAAATGTCCGTCTAACATTTATTTAGCAATAAATTCTACTGTCATCCATTAAGTAGAATTCTCTTAATGTCATCAACTTCTACTAGTTATTTTCTCTACTATAAAAAGAGAAGGAGATTTGGATTCTTCTATCCCGTTTTTGTTACTATTTACTCATTTTAGAGGAGTCTGAAACGTTTTTGTTTATTCAGACGTTATAGTCTATAAAAGGGCTAAGGAAGTGAATTAGATGAGAAAGTATATAATGTTGTTATTGTTAGTCGTTATTACCATTGGATGTAGTAATGAGGATGCTAGGCAATCAGAGGAAGTGGAAGAAGAAAGTAAGGAAGAACAAGTAAATAAAGATGAAGAGAACACAGATCAAAGTGACGAGGTTTCCAGCACTCTTTCAGAAATATCTATTTCAAGTGAACTAGAGGTTATCAAGCAATTATCACCAGGTCAATTAACGAAAGAACTCAGTTATGAAGAAGAGACAGAGGGTGTGTTATGGGGGATTGATGATTTAGATCAAGGTTTCCTAGAAGAATTAAAGGATGCGATACAATCTGATCTAACAGTGACTGATCATCCAGAAACATTTCTAAAGACACTGATTTACTATGCTGGCTCTCCTTACCATAGCCAATTGTTATCTGAATTAGAAGACTATCACCCTAACTATCAAGAACCGTTATTACCACGACCAGAAACGGTGGAAGACGAGGAAAATGAAGCAAGTGACTACGCTTATATTTTATTGGATGCGAGCTCTAGTATGTTAATGGAAGCTGAAGATGAATCCAAGCAACGAATGGCTATTGCCAAAGATGCAGTTGAGAGTTTTGCCAAAACCATTGGTGAGTCTAGTGATGTCTCATTAGTAGCTTTTGGACATAAAGGAGACGATAGCGATTCGGGTAAAGAAAAATCCTGTTCGGGAATCGAAGAGGTTTACCCTTTAGGAAGTTTTGAAGGTGAAAAGTTCCATGAGGCTGTTTCATCTGTTGAGGCAAAGGGATGGACACCGTTGGCAGCAGCGATTGAGGAAGTTATGGAATTAAGTGCTGAACAAGAAGGAAATGTTACCGTCTATATTGTTAGTGATGGAGTAGAAACTTGTGATGGAGACCCAGTAAAAGCTGCCGAGAACTTTGTGAAAAATAGCGATGATGAGGGAACCGTGAATATTATCGGTTTCCAAGTCGACCAGGAGGCAGAGGAACAGTTGACAGCGGTAGCGGAAGCAGGCCAGGGAGAATACTACGCTGCCAATAATAGTGAGGAATTACAATCCACGATTGAATACGAATGGCTGCCTTCCATGACAGAATTAGCTTGGGCACCGGTAAACTTAGCACCAGTTGGTTGGGAGATCATGCGAAAACAAGAAGAAGTTAATGAGATAAGCAGTGATTGGTCAGCTGTTATTTCACGAGAGGACCATCGCTTTCGCTCTGTTGTAAGTTTGTTAGAGGAAGAAGAATGGATACCAGAAGAAAAAGTAACCCAATTGGAAGAGATCATGGATGAGCGTAAACAAGCGCTTGAAGATTTAAACGCTACATTACGAGATGAAAAGAAAACACTAGTAGATACCGAAGCAAAAGAAATTAAAGAAGAAGTAGAAGAATGGGTTGAGGAAATGCGCGAATTAAGAGAAGCATCTTCTTCATAATAGAGGAAAAGGAGCTGGCATATGTCAGCTCCTTTTAGACTAATTGAACAGGATCTGAGATAACTGAGCCGGTATAAACATCCACACTTTCGGATCTCCTTCACTAGAGAATATCCCCAAAAAATGAACCAGAACAAGATTTGTAGAACTAGATAAAGCGTATATTATGATACAATAGACGTTGATAAATATTACCCGGGAAATAATGACTTTAAGGAGAAGTAATGATGAGTGCGATAGAATTTCGTGATGTTTATTTTCGATATAATGAAGATGCCCCATGGGTATTAAAAAAGTTCAATTTAAAAATAGAAGAAAATGAGACTGTTGCTATTATCGGTCATAACGGATCAGGTAAATCGACGATCGCAAAATTAGCAAATGGTTTACTAGTACCCCAAGCAGGGGATATCCTGATTAATGGCAGAAAGCTGACTGCTTCTAACGTATGGGAGATACGGCAGAACATTGGAATGGTGTTTCAAAACCCTGAAAATCAATTTGTTGGAACAACGGTAAGAGACGATGTAGCTTTTGGTCTGGAAAACCGAGGTATACCTCGTAAGGAAATGATCAAGCGAATTCATACTTCTTTAACCCAAGTCGGAATGGAAAACTATCAGGATCATGAACCACACAACCTGTCAGGGGGACAGAAGCAGCGGGTAGCGATTGCGAGTGTCATGGCGACATATCCAGAGATCCTTTTATTAGATGAAGCCACCTCCATGTTAGACCCAAGAGGTAGAAAGGAAATACTGTCTACCATTCATGATCTGCAGGAAGAATTAGAGATTACGATGGTGATGATCACCCATGATTTACATGAAATTATCCTAACTGATCGGGTTATTGTCATGAATCAAGGACAGATTTATAAAGATACTACAGTAGATCATTTATTCAATGATTATCAAGGTCTGCAGTCTATCGGCTTGTCATTACCATTAACGGTTGAGTTAGCAATAGAGTTAGAGCGGCACTATGATTATCAATTTACAACATATCCATTAGATAATGAGGAGTTTTTGAAAGCATTATGGACATCCAATTTGAAAGAGTGAGTTATACGTATCAAATGAATACACCTTTTTCCTATCAAGCACTAAAAGATATTAACATGGAAATAAAGACAGGGGAATTTGTAGCAGTAGTGGGACATACGGGTTCTGGAAAGTCAACACTTCTCCAACATATCAATGGATTACTTCTTCCTACTGAAGGTCAAGTACAAGTAGGGGAATTCCAACTCTCAAGAGACAATAAGAGGCAAGATTTGAAGAAACTACGGGAAAAAGTAGGGGTAGTTTTTCAATACCCGGAACATCAATTGTTTGAGGAGACAGTGGAACGCGATATAAGTTTTGGTTTGAAAAACTTTCAAGTGCCAGCCGAAGAAACACAAACAAGGATTGCAAGTGCGCTAGAAAAAGTCCATTTATCAGATGATGTTTTACAGAAATCTCCATTCGAATTAAGTGGGGGACAAATGCGTAGGGTGGCGATTGCTGGTGTGCTTGCGATGGATCCAGAAGTATTAATTTTGGATGAGCCAACGGCAGGTCTGGATCCTAAGGGACAGCACGATGTGATGAATATGTTTTATGATTTGCATAAAACGAAGCATATGACTACCATTTTAGTTACACACCAGATGAATCATGCGCTTGAGTATGCAGATCATATCTTTGTACTTGCAGATGGTCGTGTGCATATGGAAGGAGCGCCTGAGCAAATCTTTTCGCGAGTGGAATCGCTAGAAGAGGCGAACCTTGACATGCCTGATATCCTTTCATTAATGAATCAAATCAATCAAAAATTCGGTACTGATCTTTGCTATAAACGACAAAAGCCAGATGAACTAGCTAAAGAAATAGTGGAGCAACTAAGGGAGAACAAGCCATTATGAAGTCATTTATGATCATAGGACAATATGTACCAGGTAATTCCTTGATTCATCGCTTAGATCCTAGGACCAAATTAATCGTTATCTTTACATTTGTCATTATCGTCTTCTTTGCAAACAATAGTTGGAGTTACGGTTGGTTATCTTTATTCGCACTTATATTAGTCCTATTAACGAGATTACGTATCGGTTATATCTTAAAAGGTATTACACCTGTATGGTTTTTAATTTTCTTTACCTTTATCCTTCATCTCATTATTACAAAGGAAGGGTCTGTTTTAATAGAAATAGCCGACTTTGCTATACATGAGGGTGGAGTTCTGCAAGGGTTAACGATCTCGTTGCGTTTTTTCTTACTGGTGTTAGTCACTTCTTTATTAACGTTAACGACATCACCGATGGAAATTACAGATGCAATCGAAGAGCTTCTAGGACCATTAAAGAAGATAAAAGTACCGGTACATGAATTGGCACTTATGATGTCGATCTCACTTCGGTTTATTCCGACATTGCTAGATGAAACAGAGAAAATCTCTAAGGCACAAGCGTCTCGAGGTGTGGACTTGCGAACAGGGTCGATAAAAGACCGTATTTATGCGATAGTTCCATTATTAGTACCACTATTTATTAGTGCCTTTAAACGTGCAGAAGAGTTAGCAATGGCTATGGAAGCAAGAGGTTATCGAGGAAGTGAAGGTCGAACGAAACTAAGACAATTACAATTTCAGTCGTTAGATTTTATGGCGATGATTATCTACGTTTTGATTATCATTATCTTTTTCAGTCTGCGTAATTAAGGAGAAAAGTAAAATGAGATTAAAGGCAATTATTCGATATGATGGTACGTTTTTTTCAGGCTATCAAGTACAGCCAAATGGTCGAACGGTACAAGGAGTAATCGAAAAGGTTTTAACAAAAATGCATAAAGGTAATCACGTCCGTGTTACGGCATCAGGCAGAACCGATCAGGGAGTTCATGCTGTGGGTCAGGTGATTCACTTTGATACGGAATTAGAAATCCCATCTGAAAACTGGTTGCGAGCTTTAAATACCATGCTGCCAGATGATGTCGAGGTGGTATCCATTACTGAAGTTCCAGATGATTTTCATGCTCGGTATGATGTTAGTGAGAAAGAATATCGTTATTATATCTTGCATGCACAGGAGAAAAATTTGTTTCGCCGCCATTATACCCATTTTGTAGAAGGCGAACTTGATCTGGACGCAATGTATGAAGCAAGTCAACATTTTCTTGGCAGTCATGACTTTTCTTCTTTCTGTGCAGCAAACAGTAATGTAAAAGGAGATAAGGTCCGGACGATTACAGACATTACGGTCAATCAAGAAGAAAAAGACATCATCGTTCGAGTAAGAGGGACTGGCTTTTTATATAATATGGTACGGATTATTGTTGGTACCTTAATTGATATCGGACTAGGTAAACGAGAGCCAGAGGAAATATCGGAAATCATCGCTGCTCAGGATCGTTCTAAGGCTGGCAAAACCGCTCCTCCACAAGGATTGTATTTATGGGAAGTAAGTTACGATAAAAAAAGCGGATAAAAACAACGATTCCTTGCGTTCTATCTATTGACATTTGGGGTTGTATATTATATTATGGTCTATGGCATTTTATTTTCTAAACCACGAATAGCCCCGGAAAGTTACTCGTGTTAGAATATAAATTCGGAACTAGAAAAGCGTAGGCGCCCGTTCAGAAACGTATGACTTGTACTGAAGCGTAGGAGATAAAGGAATCACAGCGACGAAGGAGCTGATGATGAATTATCGTACAGAGCGCAAGTGTTAGGCACTAGTTTCTGGGCGCTCGGAGCTAGACAAATTAAAAAAGACTTTAGAAACATTGATTTAGGAGGTAACCGATCATGCGCACAACTTTCATGGCAAATGAAAATAATATTGAACGCAAATGGTTTGTTGTCGACGCAGAAGGTCAAACGTTAGGTCGTTTAGCAAGTGAAATTGCTACAATCCTTCGCGGTAAGCACAAACCAACATATACACCGCATGTTGACACTGGTGATCATGTGATCATTATCAACGCGGAAAAAATCGAACTTACAGGTAAAAAACTTAGCGATAAGTTATATCACCGTCACTCTAATCACCCAGGTGGTTTAAAAACACGTACTGCTAACGAAATGCGTGAAAAATATCCTGAACAAATGTTAGAACTAACCATTAAAGGGATGCTACCAAAAGGTAAATTAGGACGTCAAATGGGTAAAAAATTACATGTTTATCGTGGAGCAGAACATAAGCATGAAGCTCAACAACCAGAAGTTTACAAACTTCGCGGATAATTAAAAGGAGGTAACGAATAGTGGCACAAGTACAATATTACGGTACCGGACGCCGTAAAACTTCAACTGCACGTGTACGTTTAGTTCCAGGTACTGGACGTATCGTTGTAAATAATCGTGATGCGGAAGATTACTTCCCATATGAAACACTACGTACAATCATTAAGCAACCATTAGCATCTACTGAAACTGAAGGTAGCTATGATGTATTAGTAAACGTTGATGGTGGAGGATACACTGGTCAAGCTGGTGCAATCCGTCATGGCGTTGCTCGTGCATTATTAGAAGCTGACCCAGAATACCGCACAACACTTAAACGTGCTGGATTCTTAACTCGTGACGCGCGTGCTAAAGAACGTAAAAAATACGGTCTTAAAAAAGCTCGTCGTGCACCACAGTTCTCAAAACGTTAATAAATCAACACTTGCAAATCCCTCAACCACCTATGGTTGGGGGATTTTACTGTATATGCGGTGCTTTAAAAACAGGGGGAAATTCACACGTAGCATACACGTAACATACAAGTAGCAGACAAATAATTTAGAGAAAAAGAAACTGTGGTTTTGAAATTAGGTTTGATACAATTACATTGATAAGATGGATTGGGATAGTGCAACAAACGGGCCAGATTGTCGCATAAAATTATTTGGTAAATTTGATTGGGAGGGATATTTTTGAAGAAAATTATTTTATTACTTACTTTGTCTTTTTGCGCTTTACTTTTATTTGCTTGTCAATCTCAAGACAAGCAAATGACGATGTTAGATGATATTTCATCGATTTCTATTTTTGAATCTGATGGCTATGGTGGAATAAATGAAAACTTTGTTACAACAATCGATAAGGATACAATCATATCAAGATTTGAAGAGGCTTTTAAAGATGCAGAGGGCAGGAAACAGAAAGTTGATGTCGATACTGAAAAGCCTGATTATGATATTTTAATTCGTTACGAAAATGGGGAAACCCACGGATTACATCTTGTACTTGGGAATACAGGAGAAAAAAGCAGAGTAATGTATGTTGGTCACGAAAACAATGGTTTTGACATATCACCTGAAGGTACAAAGGGATTAAGGGGTGTCTTGAATAATCATTAAATGTGTACCGCAATTGGGCGCCATTCTTGAATAAGGATTAGCGTGAGCATCATATATAAGGGTCATTTTATTGAATAAAATAATCCATATACGATGAAAATAAAAAGAGATTCAGATGAGGGGGAATTCTTCTTATGAATATTTGTACGGTTAAATAAAAGTTCACTGAATAAACTGGATAAGTAAAAAGGTAAATATCGAGGAATGGTAAAATTATATGAACAAAGACCCGAGAATAAACCATGCAACCGAATTAAAATAAACAATCGCAAAACTGTTAATGAGATATGTGTATTTGGTTAGAAATTAAAGTCTATTTAATAGAAAGTTGGAAAAATCAATAGTATAATAAAATCATAGGAATTAATATTGATTATTCCTTCAATATAGTATTCTTATAACTATTTTCTACTAATTAAGCAGGAGGTAATATCCAATGAAAGCTGCAGTCTGGTATGGAAAAAAAGACTTACGGGTAGAGGAAATAGAACTAAAACAAACGAAAGATACCGATGTTAAAGTAAGGGTAGCTTGGGCAGGTATTTGTGGCAGTGATTTACATGAGTATGAAGAGGGACCGGTGTTTGTACCAAATGAAAAAGAGGATCCGTTAACTGGAGAAATCGCTCCGCTAACCATGGGGCATGAATTTGCGGGTGTTATTGAAGAAGTAGGTCCAAAGGTGACAAAATATAAAGTTGGCGATAGAGTAGTAATTAATCCAACAATCACTTATGGAAATAAGTCGGAAGACCTTGATCCTTATGATGGTTTCAGCTTTATCGGCCTTCACGGTGACGGTGGTTTTACTAAATATGCAAATGTACCAGAAGATAACGTTTATCTACTTCCAGAATCTTTAACACTACAGGATGGAGCTTTAGTAGAACCAACTGCGGTTGCCGTACAAGCTGTAAAAGAAGGGAAACTGCAGTTTGGTGATACGGTAGCTGTATTTGGTGCAGGTCCAATTGGTTTAGTGACAATTATTGCAGCTAAAGCTGCTGGTGCCAGCAAGATTATTGCTTTAGATTTGTCGGAAACTAGAATTGAAAAAGCAAAAGAATTAGGAGCAACCCATGTCGTTAACTCTAGCGAACAAGATGCTGTTACAGCAATCAAGGAAATTGTTCCAGATGGAGTAGATGTTTCCTTTGAAGTTGCCGGAGTAGCACCAACATTTAAACAAGCAATTGATGCAACAAGGGCACGTGGAACAATGGTTATTGTTTCTATATTTGCTAGGGAGATTGAATGGAATCCAATACAGCTTACAAATACAGGTGTAAAAGTTACATCAACAATCGCATATACACCTACTACATTCCAACAAACTGTAGATTTAATGGGAACAGGACAATTAAAACCACAGGGAATTATTACAGACCAAATTCAATTGGATGATATTGTTGAAAATGGATTCGAAGCATTGACAAACGATAAATCACAAGCAAAAATATTAGTGGAATTAAGTGGTGAGAAATAAAATGTATTATTTAACCCTGAGTAGCAGCTGTTACTTGGGGTTTTGTTATGACTGTCAGCTAGGTCCAGGTAGATAAATTAGCGAAGTGATATTGAACTCTTCTTTAAGAAGAATATTGACGATATTCTGCAATACCAGCTAATAGTAGAAGTGGATAATTCCATTAACGGGCGCGTTTGTTTAACACCAAAAGGAGGAAAATGGTCAAACCTTTTTATAAAAAATGTATATCATTTCACAAAGAGAGAATCCATTTTGAACAATCCTTTTTTCAAAATGGATTCGTCTTGATTAGGGTATTATCCAGGCTTGTCATGCCTTTCTGATCAAACTTTGTTTCAAAGCTACAAAAAGCAGCTTTCTTATAGCCTGTCAATTGCCATAAGAAGCTGCTTGATATCTTTATGCGTATAAACTTTATCAGTGATATCTTTAGCTGCGTGACCCATGATCCGTTTGATTGATAGTTTATTTGCATCAGCATTATCCATAAGGGTTGCGAAGGTATGTCTGCAATCGTGTGGTCTATGATTTAATTCTAGTTGCTGCATAATCTTTTTAAACTTCTCGTGATAATAAACATAATAACTCAACTTACTACCCTCAAAGTTTGTAATCAGATATTCATTATTAGGATCCATACGATTTTCAATTAATTTATGGATTTTTTTATGAATTGGTATGACCCTATTCGTCCCAGCTTCCGTTTTGAAGCCACCCCGAAAATACCTTTCATCTAATTGAATACTTTTATTTTTTACTTCCACAAGTTCCCCAGGGCGCAAACCAGTGTAAATCATAATTAAAACAGAATCAATGTCATTGAAGCGGTCGATGTTTTCCCACAGAATATTAATCTCATCCAAAGTAAATGGTTTTCTGGAATTCTTTGTATCATTTTTTGGAAGCTCAACAAATCTAGCATAATCTTTATGTGTTAAATCGTTTTCTAAAGCATGTTTATACATTTGATTAAATAATACTTTTATTTTTTTCTTTGTACCCCATGATTTATCACAGTTATCAATTACAGATTGTAGATGAGCCTTCCTTACTTCATTAAATTTCATATCGTGTAAAGGTTCGGATCTTCTAAAAGCCATTTGTGACTGCTAAACTAGAGTAGACAGTTTTTGCTAGAT
>NZ_WJID01000004.1:0-28347 GCF_010994055.1 Gracilibacillus thailandensis
GGCTTTTCTTATATTCTACCTATTATATAAATGGGTAGCTCTTAATAGGCTGCGGTCGTTACTGTTTTGCGACTATTCAATATACATATACAAGTACCATTTAATAAAGCCTTATGTAAACAGGAAAGAGGGACAGCTGTGTTTTTTAAAGATAGGACGATTTTAGTTATCGGAGGTACTGGCACAATTGGAACAAGTATAATTGCAGAACTGTTAAAAGACCAACCTAAAAAAATAAAGATATTTAGTCGTGATGAATATAAGCAAAATGTTGTAAAAGAACAATTCAACCATCATAACAGACTTGAATTTGTAATCGGAGATGTTCGAGATGAAGATCGAGTAGAAGAAGTAATGACAAATGTAGACTATGTGCTGCAACTAGCTGCAATGAAAAGAGTTGATGCCTGTGAGCAAAATCCAATCGAAGCTGTTCAAACCAATATTATTGGAAATTACCATGTAATGAAAGCAGCGATAGCAAATAAAGTGAAAAAAGTCGTTTTCACCAGTTCAGATAAGGCGATCTCTCCCACAAATGCATATGGTGCAACGAAACTAATCGGTGAACGTTTAATAGCAGCAGCAGGAGAAAATAACACCGTTTTTGCAAGTGTCCGTTTCGGTAATGTAATGGGATCAAGAGGTTCTGTTATTCCACTTTTTCAGGAACAAATACGGTCACAACAGAAAATAACTGTAACTGATCCTGATATGACAAGGTTTATGATGACTGTATCACAAGCAACGAAACTAACCATTAAAGCATTAAAAGAAGCAAAAGGAGGAGAAATATTTGTACTGAAAATGCCTGTTATTCGATTAGGCGATTTAGCTGAAATATTAATCAAACATTCGCAGCAACAAGTGACTACTGAAATTATTGGCTTAAAGCCAGGTGAAAAAATGTATGAAGAACTGATGACCCATGAAGAATCGTTACATGCATGGGAGTTTTCTAATATGTTTGTGATTCCAGTAGATACAGGCGTCAGCTATGGGCATGCAAAAAAAGCAAAACCAGGCACCTACAGTTCTGCAGAGCAGAAGGCAGTAAGTCAAGAGGAGCTTTATCAACTGTTAACTGGAGCAAACCTGATTTAAGAGGAGGAAATCATGGACAAATTCCTAAAGAATTATTGGTCAATGTATCTCGATTTTCTTCATGATTTTGAATCCTTAACTTACCGAGATTATGAGATTGTTCATTTTTGTCATTTACCAGCCTTTGTCTTGCCTAACGATCATTTAATGAATCAATTGAAAGAGGGCTTCTATACAAAGTATGCGAAACGAGAAGTGATGTCATCAAAAGATATTCAAGATAAATTTAATGCTTTTACGGCAAAGCATCAAACCAATCAACCTAGATCAGGTGGTAAAGTTGCTATCCATGTAGATAAATTACTTCGATTTCCTAACTTGAGTTTGCAAAAAAAAATTTCAGCTGCTAATACAATTATGATAACGAATGGATCCAATCAGAAAAAAAACAAACGTTCAACAAAAAAGAAAAATCGTGCTCGACCTCTCAATCAAACAGTAGTAACGACAAAACAAAGAAATAAAATAACCCAAATTCAACACACCCCGTTATATTATTTTGGTGAAATAGAAGTAGATGTAGAGTCGGAAATCAAACAAGTTCAGCAAAAAGCTAGAGAGATATTAGCTAACCATAACGACCATCCATTGTATAGCAGATCTACTTTTCAAAAATGGTTACTGCAAAACATTTCGTCAGTCATCATCTATATGGAAAAGATAGAAAAGTTGTTGGAACAGGTAAAAATCTCATGTATTGTCGTATCGACTACGCATAGTTTCATCAGTCGGATTTTAGCGGTTGTTGGTTCAAGCAAGGGCATACCATCGATCTGTATGCAGCATGGTATTATATCAAGCGAGTTAGGTTATATACCTAAAATCGCTACAGTAGATGCGCTATATGGTCAGTATGAGAAAGATTGGTATCAACAGCTTGGAATAGATGAAAATGCTCTCGAAATCATTGGCCATCCCCGATTTGATCAAAAATACAGACAACCTAGAATGAATCGTAATTCGTTTTATCAACGGTTAGGTTTAAATTATAATCGAAAAACAATTATGATTGCTGTCAGGGGAAATGAAGATATTGCTCGATGGCGGAGATTCATTCAAACCCTGAATAATAAGCAAAGGTTTAATATTCTCATTAAAAACTATCCAAGTAAGCAACCACATCAACTAACAAAAGAGTTTTCTAATGTATTAGATACGAAAGGTTTTGGAATTTACGACTTGTTTCCACATGTGAATGCAGTAATAACTTATTCTTCAACGGTAGGATTGGAAGCAATGTTAAGTAATAAAATAACGTTTGTACTGAACAAAGATTTCCCTGGAGCAACTGGTTATTTTCAAGGACTAGGAGATCTTATGCAATATGAGCCTCAACAGTTAGCTGAGAAAGTGATTGCGTATTTTACAAAAGCTGACTCCCGGCATTACGCAGAGAAAAAACGAATCGAGTTTCTTCACCATGCCTATCCAAGTACGCAGAAATCGATCGACCGTTTGCATGAATTAGTTAATCGGTTAAAAGTAAAGGAAGGATAATGGATGAATGTTTACAAGGAAAATTATTGGTCACTATATTTAGATTTTGTCGAGGATTTTAAAGATATTGTCTATCGAGGTTATCGTCTATCCTATCTCGTTCATTTTCCTAGTCTGATCCGTCATCACCCGGATATTTGGGGAGAAATGACAAAGCAATCTTTCAAACAAGTAATGCAACACAATGTCACAAGTCGAGAGCAAGTGCAAGCTGTTTTCTCAAATTATTTAGCAACATGGCATACACCACAGAAGGTGAGAAATGGGCAGGTCGCTTTCTTAGAAGATTCTCTGCTTCGGATACCACCGCAAACCTATCAGAATTATTTTGATACAGACAAAACTATATTTATCAAAACCTATAAATATCCACATGATCAAGCTCAGTTAAATGTCTATTATCTACAAGATTATGCATCACGTCATATGGATAAACCAAAAGCAAAAATTAAACAGCAAATCCAAACATTATTACAGCAATTCCCGGCTCATCATCTCTATCAGAATCAGGTATTTCAATATATGTTCCATAAAAAAATCAACTTTGTCATCGATCAAATAGATAGGATGGAGAAATGGATAAGAAAAACTGCTATTTCCGTTGTAGTTATGTCAAGTCCGAATCATTTTGGCAGAGTGATGGCTTTTGTGGCGAAAAAGCATGGAATTCCCACGATCTCAATGCAACATGGCATCATTGGCAATGAGTTCGGTTATTTACCAAAAGTAGCAACAATTGATGCTGTTTATGGTCAATTTGAAAAAGACTGGTATATGGAATGTGGAGTTCCTAAAGACGAAGTAAAAATAGTTGGACATCCTAGGTTTGATCAAAGTCTACAAAAACCAGCCATCACAAAAGCGCAATGGATGAAACAATTAAACTTAGATAAGCGAAAAAAAACATTGCTGTTAATTGTTCGAGGTCAACGCGATCTAGATGAGTGGAAAATAGTAGTAGATCAAGTAGAAAAAACATTAAACCTTAATATCATATTGCGAGATTATCCAAATGATGAACGGCATCCACTATTACTCCATTATTCTACAATAAAATCTACCAAAAACCTTACACTGTACGATATATTGCCACATGTTGATGCCGTTGTTTCTTATGCATCGACGGTTGCTTTAGAAGCAATGCTTGTTGGGAAGCCAGTCTTTATTTTGCATACGAAGCTACCAAGTTATACGGGATATTATAACGGGATACATTCGCAGGTCCATCGTGATCCAATGAAATTAGCAGACATGATTCAATTGTATTTCACACAGGCTAAATGGCGAAAATTTGTTCAAAAGAATCAAACTCGATTTCTGACTGATGCTTATCCTGATCAGAGTTCTTCTAGTCAACGTCTGCGAGACTTAGTGGATGAATTAAGGAGAGGAGATATAAAGTGAAAAAATCATTAAGCGAAATTCATGAGTACTGGAAGCAGAATAGTCATCCAGAAAAGTACAATTTAAAAACAGAACGAAGTAGCTTTTTATTAAGTTATGTTGAGAAATATATACAACCAAACGAACGTATTTTGGAAATTGGATGTAATGTAGGGAGAAACCTGCATCATTTATATCAAAATGATTATAAAGAATTAACAGGGATTGAAATTAGTCAAGAAGCAGTGGAACAGCTTCATAAAGTCTATCCAGAATTAGCAGAAAATACCGATATCATTCATGCCCCTGTAGAATCGGTTCTAAAGCATATGGAGAGGGATCATTATGACCTTGTTTTTACGATGGCTGTTCTGGAACATATTCACCCAGACAGTGAATGGATATTTAATCATATTGCGAGGATAACCAAATCTTACTTGATCACACTTGAAGCGGAGACAGATGAACATTGGCGTATTTTCCCACGTAATTATCGTGACATATTTGAAGGATTAGGTTTTAAACAAGTGGAGCAATCAACCGGTGAAAGCATCAAACTACCCAAGTATACACTGCGTATTTTCAAAAAGAACTAGTTTTATACGGGCTGAATTGATCAATTGAAGTAATGATGGAAATGTGTATGCAATGTATCAATTATTAGAAAATGGAATCACTTCAGGTTTTAAAGTAACAAAAATTGATGCTTTATGGCGAAAAAAATGAAGCCAATGTTGGATTTGATTCCTTAAATTTTGAAGGAAGGATGATGAATTTGAATATTCTCGTTACAGGCGGAGCAGGTTTTATCGGTCGTTGGGTTGTAGCCAAACTATTAGAGGATCAACATCATGTGTGGGTGTTAGATGATTTATCTAATGGCCGAAAGGAAAATGTAAAAGATTTTGAACAACATCCATTATTTCATGGATTAATAGCAGGTGATATCAAAGATAAGCAACTATTGGAGGAATTGTTTAAGGAACAATTTGATATATGTTATCACTTAGGTGCAAGTATCAATGTGCAGGACAGTATCGACGATCCAGAAACGACTTTTCATAATGATGTGATAGGCACATTTCATGTTTTGGAAGCATGCCGAAAACATTCCGTGAAAATGGTGTTTATGAGCACATGTATGGTATATGATAAAGCGAGTGATGATAACGGTATTAGTGAAACCAATCGAGTAAAGCCAGCTTCACCATACGCAGGCTCCAAATTAGCTGCCGAGAATATGGTACTTTCTTATTATTATGCCTACAGTCTGCCAGTTACAGTGATTCGTCCGTTTAACACGTATGGCCCCTACCAAAAAACCGGTGGCGAAGGTGGGGTTGTTGCGATTTTTATCAAAAATAAATTAACTGGCAAGTCTTTGTCCATTTACGGAGATGGAACACAAACACGCGATTTACTCTACGTCGAAGATTGTGCCCGGTTTGTAGTAGAATCCGGTTATGCTGATGAAACGAATGGTGAAATTATCAATGCAGGATTAGGCAAAGATATCAGTATCAATGAGCTCGCATTATTAATAGCTAAAGATAAAAGCCGCATACAACATGTAACACATATCCATCCGCAAAGCGAGATTCCCAGATTACTATGTAACTTTGAGAAGGCGAAGAAATTGTTAGGTTGGCAGCCAATGTTCAGTTTGGAAGAGGGGATTCAAAAAACAGAAGCATGGATTCAATCGACAAATCTTATTTAAAAGGAAGGATGATTTATGTCTGAGCATACGTTAGCAATTCATGGTGGGAAACCAGTAAGAGAAAGGTATTTACCTTATGGAACCCAGTGGATAGATAGCACTGATATACAGGCAGTTCTTAACGTGTTGAAGAGCGACTATCTTACAACTGGTCCAATGATTGAGCTATTTGAACAAAAGATTGCAGACTATGTGGGTGCTAAATATGCCGTTGCTTTTTCGAGTGGCACGGCAGCACTTCATGGAGCATGTTTTGCAGCAGGGATTCAAGAGAATGATCAAGTAATCACAACACCCCTTACCTTTGCTGCTACAGCTAATTCCATTCTCTATCAGGGTGGCAATGTCATATTTGCTGATGTTGATCCCAACACCTACAACATATCCCCTAAAGAAATTGAGGCACACATTACAGAGAAAACAAAAGCGATAATAACGGTGGACTTTACCGGTCAGCCAGTAGACTATGATCGAATACGTGCGATTGCAGCAAAGCACTCTATTCCTTTGATCTCAGATGCTGCTCATGCTCTTGGTGCAACCTACCATAAACAACAGGTAGGATCGTTAGCAGATATGACGATGTTTAGCTTTCATCCAGTGAAGCATATTACAGCAGGTGAAGGTGGCATGATTACGACGGATAATCCTAATTATTATCAGAAACTAAGAGAATTCAGAAACCATGGCATAATACGGGATGAGCAGCGATTAGCTGTTTCAGATCAACCTTGGTACTATGAAATGCAGTCACTCGGATATAATTACCGGATGACAGATTTGCAAGCAGCCCTTGGGTTAAACCAGGCAAATAAAATCGAAAGCTTTTTAGCGATTAGAAGAGCTATTGCAGAGAAATATAATGAAGCTTTTCGTGAGTTTGATCAGATTACTTTACCTTACCAGCTTTCTGATACCAATTCGAGCTGGCATCTATATGTCATAAAGCTACAATTGGATATATTAAAAGCGACTCGAACAGAAATTTTTCAAGCATTGCAAAAGGAAAATATCGGCGTGAATGTTCATTATATACCAGTATACTTTCACCCTTATTATCAACAGTTAGGCTACCATAAAGGTCTGTGCCCGCATGCAGAAACATTGTATCAAGCCATGATAACATTACCACTGTTTCCTAAAATGACGGAAGCGGAAGTAGACGATGTGATTGCTGCTGTGAAGAAAGTCCTCTCTCATTATGAGGTGTCATCATGAAAATTGTAGCGATCATTCAAGCTAGAATGGGTTCTACTCGCCTACCTGGAAAGGTGTTACGAACAGTACTTGGAAAGCCGCTAATCAAGTATCAGGTAGACCGGATTCGACATGCTTCATATATGGATGAAATCGTGATTGCGACAACAGACAACAGAAAAGATGATGTTATTGTAGAATTTTGCAGATCAGAGAAACTGCATTATATCCGAGGATCGGAAAAAGATGTGTTAAGCCGTTTTCATCAAGCAGCAGAAGAAACAGAAGCTGATGTAATTGTTCGTTTAACGGCTGATTGTCCAGTCATAGATGCACAAACAATTGATCATGTTATCAAAGCTTTTGTAACAAGTGAGCATGCCGATTATGCTGCTAATGTTCTTGAGAGGACATATCCGAGAGGCTATGATATCGAAGTGTTTACTAGGCAAACATTAGCGAAACTTAACAAAATAGCATGCCGTAATAGTGATCGTGAACATGTTACTACCTATATCAGAGATCATCCAGATCAATTTGATATCGTTAATGTTCTTCATCATACTGATTATAGTAACTATCGTTTAACAGTCGACACCGTAGAAGACTTTCAATTAATTGAAAAAATCATCCAATCATTTGAACCAAAGAAGCCATATTATATGTTAGAAGATATAATTAAATTATTAGAACATCATCCAGATTGGCTAACAATCAATGCGAACATTAAACAAAAGGACTGGTGATAACTTATGCGAGTTGGTATTCGTTCTGATGCATCTAACCAAATTGGTACTGGTCATGTAATGCGTTGTTTAGTGTTAGCAGAGCAGTTACGAACACAGGGCGTAGAGGTTATTTTCTTTTGTTACCATTTCCCAGGAAATTTAATTAGCTATATTAAAGGAAAAGGGTTCCCAGTCCATGTTTTATCTCATTCGACGATGATCGGCAATTTGCGCTCCAATTGGCGAAAAGATGCAGAAGAAACGATTGAGTTCCTTCGACAGTATCCTTGTTTTGATTACATTGTAGTTGATCATTATGATTTAGATTATCGGTGGGAAGCTGCAGTAAAACCATTCGCAGACCAATTGATGGTAATTGATGATCTAGCAAACCGCAGACATTACTGTGACAGTTTGCTAGATCAAAACCTGCTTCCAAACAAGGAGAAACGCTATCAACAATTGATTCAACAAGATACAGTTCTACTTTTGGGTCCCCGATACCTTTTATTAAGAGAAGAATTTAAGATGACGAAGCTACATGAGAGGAAGCGCAGCACCATAGCTCGTATTCTTGTTTCTTTTGGTGGAAGTGACCCAACTAATGAAACGTATAAAGCTTTAAGAGCTATTACTCAGCTTCAAGATCAACATTGGCAGGTGGATGTAGTTACAGGCACGTCCAACCAGCAAATCAAAGAGCTACGACATTTGGTAGAACTGCACGAAAATATTCAGTTATATGAACAAAACAATCATATGTCAGAGTTAATGGCGGAAGCGGATCTTGCAATTGGTGCAGGAGGAACAACAACGTGGGAAAGGTGTTTTATGCAATTACCTGCCATCACCCTTGAAGTAGCGGATAACCAATTTGAAATATTAAATCATTTGCATGCTAAAGGGTTTATATATCACTTAGGGAAAAATAGTGAGGTAAAAACTGTAGATATTAAAGAAGCATTATGCCGATTAAGCGATACACCTTCCCTATTACAGCGGATGGCAGATCGGTTAGCTCACTTCAGAGAAAATGTTGATCATCGTTCTGTTTCACGTTTTATGCTGAAGGAGGGTACTAATGACTGATAGTTTTTTGAGAAAGCTCGGAGAAAATGATCTGGAACAAGTGCTAGCTTGGCGAAATAGTGATCATATTAAACAGTATATGTATACAGATAAAGAGATTACTTGGCAGGAACATGTACAGTGGTATGAGAAAGTGTCGACTGATCCTCATCATGATGTTTTCATTTATGTCCAACATGACCAACCACTTGGACTTGTACAATTTTTTGATAAACAAAAGCAACATCAGCGGTGTTACTGGGGGTTCTACATTGGAGAACTTGATGCACCTAAAGGTTCTGGAACAAAAATGGCTTCTTTAGCATTTACTCACATTTTTAGTCAAGGGATGCGAAAAGTCTGTGCTGAAGTAATCGAAACGAATCAACCTAGCTTTCACTTTCATCAAAAGCTAGGTTTTAAACTAGAAGGTACCTTACGTCAACATGTTATGAAAAATCGTCAATATTATGATGTGTGGACATTAGGTTTGCTTAAGGAAGAGTGGAAAGGAGGAATCTCATGAAGGAAGTAACGATCCACAATCGAAAAATTGGTACAGATTATGAGCCGTTTGTCATTGCAGAAATGTCAGGGAACCATAACCAATCGCTAGAGCGAGCTCTTGAAATAGTAGAAGCAGCTGCGAAGGCTGGGGCAGATGCACTCAAGATTCAAACTTATACTGCAGACACGATGACATTAGAAGTCGAAAAAGGAGACTTTGTTATTTCAGACCCAAATAGTCCATGGGCAAACAAATCGTTATACAATTTATATCAGGAAGCTTATACACCTTGGGAATGGCACCAATCGATTTTTGACCGTTGCCAAGAGTTAGGGATGATCGCGTTCAGTTCACCATTTGATGAAACAGCTGTTGACTATTTGGAAAGCTTACATGTACCTTGTTATAAAATCGCTTCTTTTGAATGTACGGATATTCCATTGATTCGTAAAGTCGCCAGAACCAAAAAACCGATGATTATTTCAACTGGTATGTGTACCGTGGCAGAAATTGAAGAAACAGTCCAAGCAGCCAAAGAAGAAGGCTGTAAGGAGATCATTATACTAAAATGCACGAGTACGTATCCAGCAACCCCAGAAAATAGTCATATTAAAACAATTCCACATATGAAAGAATTATTTCAATGTCCTATCGGTTTATCAGATCACACGTTAGGTAGCGGTGTTGCTGTTGCAAGTGTAGCATTAGGTGCATCGGTAATCGAAAAACATTTTACCCTTTCTCGACAGGATGGAGGAGTGGACGCCCCCTTTTCACTGGAACCAGAGGAATTCCACTTACTAGTCCAAGAAACGAAAAGAGCCTGGCAGGCAATGGGGAAAGTCCAGTACGGACCGACGAAAGCAGAGTACCAATCAAAAAAATATCGTCGGTCTATTTATGTTACGGAAAATGTAAAAAAAGGGGAACCATTAACCCGTGATAATATCCGCGTTATTCGTCCTGGATTTGGTTTAGCGCCAAAATACTATGAAATGTGTCTAGGCAAAACTGTTAATCAGCCAATTGAAAAAGGGACTCCATTATCATGGGATTTTATCTAGCTGTTTTTACAAGGCTGTCTCATTCAGCCGAGGCAGCCTTGTTAAATGATTGCATTTTTCACTTCTAATCATAGACAATATTTGGTATGATTTTGTGTGAACAAATGTTATTTTATTTGTTTTCGCTTCACCCATTCATAAATGATGGCATTACACTCATGAAAATACTTGGTTGGTACTTGATGTTTAGAACGATGAACATAGGCAACTTCTACATCTTCTAACCTTTTGCGATAGATGTTTTGATAGGGATGTACATAATGATCGTTAGCACCATAGATAATTAATAGTGGTACATCAATATTAGATAGTTGCTGCTCATTGTCATAATCCAAGCCTAATTGATATTGTTGTCGTAACATATCAGCGTTCGTTTTCTTTATTTCCATTTCTATTTCTTTTGCTGCTTTTTTATCTGAAAAATGATTGAAAGCAAGTGCTTTAGCTAGTAAAGGAATCCAATTATTTCTGGCAACTGTTATGCCTATTTTATATTCGGTACGAAGCATTAAACTTTTCGGTGCGTGGTAAGCCCCAATCATAATAAGTGCTAATGTATGCTCTGGATAAGATATAGCGAATTGTTGTGCGATTAATCCTCCGTTAGAATAACCACAAACAATGGCTTTAGAGATTTCATTTTCGTCTAACACACTTTTTACGTCATCTACATACTGAGAAAAAGTTAGTTTTGTATTGGAATGGCCGCTACGGCAATCCCCTCTGTTGTCAAATGTAATAACGGAAAAGCTATGTTGAAGCAATGTTTGGTAACGGAATGTTAAGTGTCCCATTCCTGGCGGAGCGATAAATATGATTGCTGTTCCACTGCCGACTTTTTGATAATAAATTGCAGGATGATTCGTTGTATAAGGCATAATACCATCTCCGAATGAAAAGTATAGGAGGTAATGATGATGAGTATGTTTCTAATAGTTGGAGTTTTAGCAATTATTCTTTTTTTATTCTTGCGAAAACCAATTGTCAAAAAATTAGAGTCTTTCGGATCCTTAGAGCTAGACAGTGAAAAACATAGATGGTTAAACAGTCATTGGAAGGCAGGCGGTATATTATTTGGCGTAAATGCACTTCTTTTTTCTTGTACGATATTGATATTGATTGGTTTAAGCTATTTACTAATTCCATATCTACATATATTTACTATGATAGGTGCTGTAATTATCAGTCTTATTGTTTGGATTAAATTTGCACGTTCTTGGTGTGGATCGAAGCTGAATCAATGGAAGTTTGCTCTCATTGGCAGTAGTTTTTACGTCGTGATGATCATTTTCTTCAGTTATTGGTATGTGACATTAGAGCCTTCATATCCAGGAGAGGATTTATTTATGGCAGGTATCGGGTTAATGATGGCTATTTTTGTTTCATTTGTGGCTTTCTTAACGTGTTTAATCGTGGTTGGTACAAGTAATAATCGCTCCTATCAACGGTTAACAACTGGCTAATTAGGGTAATAAAGTTATAAATAAACGGTTTGGAGGGGATGCAATTGATCGTAGCAATTTGCCAAATAATCGCCGATGTTTGTGCAGCCTTAGCAAGCTCTTTTGCAAACAATAGAAACCAGTAAAAAATGACCGATTATCGGGACATAGGTCAGGTAAAAACATGCTTGTACCACTTAAGATATGCCATAATGTTAGTAGCGCGGACATTTAATCCTTTATTTAGTTGTTTTTTGTTAAAATGAGTGTTATTTTCGATGAATAGCGGAATAGATGTCCTCGACGGATCTAAAAACGGTACTTTTGTTACAAATATCGGAGCGAATGTTCGCCTTAAGCCATGTTTGATGAATCGTACAATGCTCCATTCAACCTGGGTAACCTTACTTCACAGTATTTAATCTATGCATATTATTTCAAAAGCGTTTAGTCTTGACTAAACGCTTTTTTGTCAACCTTAGAAGATTCTGTATAACATTTTATCGAGAAAAAATGTTATAGTAAACTTATGTATTTTTATGTATGAAGGGGCGTTTTGACTTGGGTAAAGAAGCAGAGCAAATTGCAGATATTGAAAGAGAATTAAGATTTTTATCAGGGATCATCAAGCAAAAAGGTCGTGAAATATTAAATAATTATCCCATTACAACCCCACAATTCATTGCCTTACAATTTTTATTAGAGCAGGGAGATTTAACATTAGGTGAATTATCCAAAAAAATTAACCTCGCTTTTAGTACCACAACAGATTTAGTTGATCGCATGGAAAAGAATGATATCGTGGAACGAGTGAAAGATACCAAGGATCGCCGAGTGGTTCGTATCCACTTATTAGAAAAGGGAAGAAAAATTATCCAGGAAGTAATTGAAAAACGACAGAAATATTTAGGTGAGGTTTTATCGAATGTTAAAGAAGAGGATATGGAACAGTTATCAAGACTATTACATCTCCTCCACCAAGAAATGAGATATCAAACAGAAAATGTAAAATTGTAAAGAGGCGATGATAGTGAAGCAACCAATTGGAGTTATTGACTCAGGGGTTGGCGGACTTACAGTAGCAAGTGAATTAATTCGTCAATTACCGAAAGAATCGATTATTTACTTGGGTGATACGAAAAGGTGTCCATATGGACCGCGCCCGAAAGAAGAAGTGATCCAGTACACTTGGGAAATGGTTCACTTTTTATTAGAAAGAGATATTAAAATGTTAGTTATTGCTTGTAACACAGCAACGGCGTTCACGTTGGAACAGTTAAGAGAAGAACTGTCGATTCCGGTTGTAGGAGTGATTCAACCAGGCGCACGTGCTGCGATTACCCATTCACGTACGGATGAAATAGGTGTGATAGGGACAGAGGGAACGATTAGCAGTAAAGCATATGTCGACACATTAAGGCAAATAAATACAGAAATTGAAGTCCACGATTTAGCTTGCCCACGATTTGTTCCCTTAGTGGAAAAAGGAATCGTACAGGGAGAAGAAGCGGATCAAGTAGTACGAGAAACGTTACAACCATTGAAGCAATTTTCTAATATGGATACACTTATATTGGGGTGTACGCATTACCCAATGATTAAAGCGTTGATTCAAAAGGAGATAGGATCAACCGTTACTGTGATATCGTCAGGAGAAGAAACCGCACGGGAAGTCAGTACCATTTTAGAATATCAAAATAAGCTTTACCAAGGTGAGCAGCCGCCACAACATTTTTTCTACACTACTGGTGATGTCGGTGTTTTTCATGAAATCGCATCACGGTGGTTAAATCAGAAAATTGATGCAGTCGATAAGATTGAATTAAATACAGTCAAAAGTCTGGGAAAAGGTGCTATCTACTAGTGATAGTAAATAGTAACGTATAAAAAATGTTCGCAATATGTGGAAATAAACAGATAGAAAAGCCAATTACTTGGCATTCTATCTGTTTTTTTGCCAATTTGAACCTTAATACAATCAAGGTACCATCAAAACAGATTTTCTTATAATAATTGATTTTTAGATTATTTTGGTTGGTCTATTTTAAAAATATGCTCGTATACATAGTAGTACAAACCATCGTAGGAGGTATCGGTTATGAAAATCGATTTAGCTAAAAAGTATGCAGGGGTTGTATTATTATGTTTGCTTTTGTTAGTGGGTTGTGGCGTTTTTGAAGGAGAACAGACATTAGATCAAATAGATGCACCACCCGAAAATGCAGAATTAACAGATGACTTGGAGAACATTCCGGAGGGTGAAGATGATTCAGAGGCAAATCCGGAAGAAGGCGAAGGTGAAGCTGAAGGTGAAGATCCAGTGGAAGAAGGAGAGACAGAAGGAGAAGATTCAGCGGCGACTACTGAATCAGTTGAAAGAGTTTTATATTTGTTAGATCAAAACGGTTTAGTTGTGCCTCAAGAAGTACAAATGCCAGCTCCAGCATCTAAAGAAGTGGCGAAACAAGTATTAGAATATCTCGTACAGGATGGGCCTGTGACATCGCTATTACCTAGTGGATTTCAGGCAGTTTTACCTGCAGGTACTGAGATTATCGATTTGAACTTAGAAGCTGATGGAACATTAGTGGTAAATGTTTCGGAAGAATTTACAACATATGAAGCAGAGAATGAACAGAAAATTCTAGAAGCTATGACACATACATTAACACAGTTTGAAAATGTAGATAGTGTGAAGTTATGGATCGAAGGAGAGGCGCAAGATTCCATGCCGGTTAATGGCACACCATTAACGGAAGGGTATTCACGAGCTAACGGAATTAACATTCAACAAACGGATGGTGTTGATTTAATGGAAAGTAAGGCGACTACGCTTTACTTTCCAATGCAAGGTGATGAAATGGTCTACTTTGTTCCCATTACACAACATGTTCCGATGAATGAAGAGAACCAATATCAATCTATTGTACAAGCTTTAATGGATGGCCCTTCATTTGATTTACCATTACAGCATTTTGTTAATACTGGCTCACAACTTGCGTCAGAACCTGTTTTTGAAGATGGAGTCCTTTCATTGAATTTTAATGAAAATATATTAGCCAACAGTGCAAAAAGCGTGATCGCTGATGAGGTGATGCAGTCGATCGTCCTTACATTAACTGAACAAAAAGATATCGAGGCTGTTGAGGTCTCTGTTGAAGATCATGAAGAAGTGATAAGTGAAAGTGGACAACCATATACAGAACCAGTATCAAGAGATATGGTTACGCCAACTGAAAGTATTTAATCCATTCATTTAATCTACTTGTTTTATTATTCATTATAAAAAACTCGGCACCCGTTTCATTTGATTGGAGCGGGTGTTATCTTTTTAGCTAAATTTCTTATGTATGAAAAACCCATGTACTGAGAAAATATGTTAAGATAGAACAGTATGTAAGGAGGAAATAGAATGCGTGAAACAGGGAGAGAAATAGATCAACTAAGATCAATTGATATTCAAACTAATTTTACTAAACATGCAGAAGGATCTGTTTTAATTACAGTCGGCGATACGAAAGTGATATGTAATGCCAGTGTAGAGGATCGAGTTCCGCCTTTTATGAGAGGATCAGGTAAAGGCTGGATTACTGCTGAGTATGCGATGTTACCTCGAGCAACAGAAACGAGAAACATCCGTGAGTCATCAAAAGGTAAAGTCTCCGGGCGAACCATGGAAATTCAGCGTTTAATCGGACGATCACTACGTGCGGTGGTAGACTTAGATGCTATCGGAGAACGTACGGTATGGGTCGATTGTGACGTGATTCAGGCAGATGGTGGTACACGAACTGCATCGATAACTGGAGCGTTTGTCGCGGTTGTACATGCACTAGGTAAATTACTAGAAGAAGAAAAAATAAAGTCATTACCAATTACAGATTATCTAGCAGCTATCTCGGTTGGGGTACTACCAGATGGAACGGAAATTTTAGATCTAGAATATTCTGAGGATGCCCAAGCACATGTCGATATGAATGTGGTGATGACTGGTAAAGGTGAATTTGTGGAACTCCAAGGTACGGGTGAAGAAGCAACATTTACAAGTACACAATTAACGAAAATGTTAGCTCTTGCTGAAAAAGGTTTAAAAGAGATTTTTAAAATCCAAGCAGAAGCAATCAAACCTTATCAAAATAACATAGAACAATCCTAGGGGAGCTTTTTCATATGAAAGAATTAATAATCGCAACAAAAAACGAAGGAAAAATGAAAGATTTTAAACGCTTATTTGACCCGTTAGAAATAAAAGTATCTTCTTTATTAGATTTGGCAGAGCCAATTGATGATATTGAAGAAACGGGTACAACCTTTGAAGAAAATGCAGCAATAAAAGCAGAAGCGATTTGTGAAAAATTCAATATCCCGGTCATTGCTGATGACTCAGGAATAGAGATTGATGCACTTCAAGGTGCACCAGGTGTATATTCAGCCAGATATGCTGGTGAGGAGAAAGATGATAAAGCCAATCTGGAAAAAGTACTAACTGAAATGGAAAATGTACCACAAGCTGAACGTACAGGCCGTTTTGTATGTGTATTAGCTATCGCTCAACCAGGAAAACAAACGGTCTTTAAACGTGGAGAATGTGAAGGAACGATTGGTTACCAAGCAATTGGTAAGAACGGTTTTGGATATGATCCGATCTTTTACCCAACTGGCAGTTCTAAAACAATGGCAGAAATGACTCCAGAAGAAAAAAATCATATTAGTCATCGCAAAAAAGCGTTAGATAAAATGGAAAACTGGGTAAAGCAGTTGTAAGAGGGGTGGAGACATGCCAAAAATTTTAATACTTAGTGATAGTCACGGTTGGACTAGTGAAGTTTCTGAGATAAAAGCTCGGCACCAAGGTGAAGTCGATGCGATGATCCACTGTGGCGACTCAGAGTTAGAAGCAGATAGTGAAGAACTTGCAGATTTCCAAGTAGTTCAAGGAAACATGGACATGGATTTCCGTTTGCCAGAAGAAATTGATTTTCAAGTAGGAAAATTACATTTTTTTGTTACACACGGTCACTTATTTCAAATTAAATCAACATTAATGCCAGCATCCTATCGAGCAGAAGAGTTAGGTGCCAATGTCATTTGTTTTGGTCACTCACATGTTGCTGGCGCTGAAAAAGTAAAGGATCAATTATTCATTAATCCAGGAAGTATTCGCCAACCGCGAAGCGCACATCCTGGATCATATGCAATCCTGACAGCAGATGAACAATTAGAAAATATTGATATCCGTTTCTACACAAAGGATCAGCAGGAAATTTACGGTCTTGCCTATCAAACTTCGTTAACATAAGTAACAAGCCAGCAGATATTGATTCTGCTGGCTTGTTACGAGTATGTTATAATAAATTTATAATTTTATGTTGACAATCCTAGCGTAAGTTTATATAATGGTACTTGTCCGTTAACGAGATACATAATAAAAATACATAGAAATGCGGGTGTAGTTTAGTGGTAAAACCTCAGCCTTCCAAGCTGATGTCGAGGGTTCGATTCCCTTCACCCGCTCCATGTCCCAGTAGCTCAGCAGGATAGAGCAACAGCCTTCTAAGCTGTGGGTCGGGAGTTCGAATCTCTCCTGGGACGCTAGATAAAGGCGGTGTAAACCGCATGAGATAAGCCTTTTAATCCGTTAGTTGTATCGGTCAATGAACCGGTCAACTAGACGAGATTAGGGGGCTTTTTTTTGTTATGACGAAAAGAAAACCGCACCTATCCGTACAGACCGATTTATCAGACTTGTTTACGGAAGTAGCGAACGACCACGTTAAACGAGGCTATCCGATACAGAAAGCGTTAACAACCATAGTAAAGCAGATGAAGGCATCCGGATTACGTCCGAGGACTATTAATGATTACGAGTTACACGTTAACCATTTTGCAGAGGTTACAAAAGTAACGTACATAGAAGAAGTGCACGCAGATCATATTTACGAATGGTTATCGTCTATGAACGTTAACAACCAAACGAAATTAACCCGTCTAAAGTGTTTAAAGGCGTTTCTAAACCGTTGTATAGATAACGGTTGGATTACGTCTAACTTTTGGAAAAGTATCAAGGTAAAGGTCGACAATCCGGTTAAAGAAGGGGCGACAGATAAAGAAATAAATATCTTGTTAACCATGTTGGATTTAACGAGGTTTACCGAACTAAGAGACGCAGCAGCCGTTTTGTTAATGTACCAAACCGGAGTAAGAGTCGGCACGTTAACCGAATTAAAAAACAAACACGTAAATCTTGATGAGAAGATATTGAGGATAGACGGCGGACTGATAAAGAATCACCAACCGATTTATTTGCCGTTTGATAACGTCTTAGAACGTCTATTGGACGCACTTATCCAACAAAACGAGGTTATAAGAAGTAAATACCGGCAAGCGAACAGTTACTTATTTGTTACTAAGACCGGAACCAAGATCGCAAGTGACTATAACAATCATAACAACATTATGAAACGGATAAACAAACACGCAAGAGATTACGGACTAAAGAATATTAATCCTCATGCACTAAGGAGAGGTTTCGCAAAGAACTTATTACGTAAAGGGGCAAACATAGCCTTAATCTCTAAGGCGTTAGGTCATAGCGATATCGGAGTAACAACGAGGTACCTGCATTTAGATAAAGAAGAAGTAGCCGAAAGTTTACGGAATTTCTTATAAACAAAAAAAAAGCCGGTAAGGAACTAACCCTACCAACTTATCAACGTAAGTTAATTATACGACTTTTCGAAAAAAATTACAAGACGGAAATTGGACAAGTATATCCACTGAATAGAACGTATGTTTGTATTAGGGTTAGTTTCTTCCGGTAACTAAATCGGAGGAGAAACAAAATGAAATCGAATATGAATTATTTATTTGAATTTAAGACGTTCCAAGATAAGCACGAATTAAACCACCACGTTAAACGCCACCTAGAAGCTACATACGACGATATAAACGCAACTGATCGCCAAGTGTTTAAGTTTATCGCAAGGTATGCCGTTAAATACGCTGGTGCAAGTCATTTAAAAGTATCGACGATTGCCGACTATATAGAACGCACAGACAGAGCCACACGGAATATATTGGCGAAACTAGAGCGATTAGACATGATTAAACGAATCACTAGAAACCGTCCTAAATCCGGAGGACGAGGGGCAAATATAATCGTTATATTACCGTTCAAAGAGGACAACATTTCCGAAGATAATTCCGAGAATATTTCCGATCAAAGTTCCGAGTCAACTTCCGAGCAGATAGATAACGACAAGCCAACAGACGCAAAGGAACAAACTAATAAATCCGAGAATGAACCTTTACGCAACCTTTCTAAAAAACATACATACGTATTAGCTACGGCAGATGATAAACCGAGAGCACTCCGCCAATCAATTCCGGAGGTAGTATACGAAGCACTTTCGCCATACTTTGACGCAGAAGGACTGTATAAGACTTACGGAATATTACTCCGAGCAAAGGCGATGGTAAATCGGAATATAACACTAGAAGAATTTGGAAGCGAATATATAGACGTATTCTTGAACGTTGTAAGAAGTCGTAAGCTAGGTAAGATTCGCCGTAACTTTGACGGACTATTATACGTAGCATGGAGCCGTCTAAGCCACGAAATAGGGCGAAGGATTAACGCAAGGGGTAACGATAATATGCGACTGTTTGCCGAGTTGATCGGCGAAAGCTGAAGCGAGCGGTAAAAGTGTTGGTTTTCGGTCAGAATAACTTATTTATATAAAGAATCGAAAGAAAGCGAATTGTTATCGGAATACTAAAGCGGAAATAGTTAGGGCACACCTAGCACGAAAACGAGTTACAACGGCAATGTAAACGAAACACTTTACCACGATAAAGCGACATAAGTAGAAAGTCGGAATGATTACGATTTATACGGATGATAATGTTTACGTGGGGAATAATCGGATATTTCCCGAAGTGTGTCCGTATAGGGTGTCCGTAGAGTGGTTGCGATACTTCCCGATGTCGGGAATTTTACCGGACAACGCCTTCACGACGGACAGAGGTCGCCAAAATACGAGGGGCAAAGGCGGAAGTAGGCGGAACAGCCGAACGATGACGCAAGCTAAAGGCGAAGCATACGCATTCCAAGCGGAAAATATGCACGATTTTATGCAGGATTATAACCGTATATTTTGGCAGGATTCCTACTCCGAATATACAACGTCTATAACCGTTGATATGACGGCAAGTACCGGTAATCTACATTACGTAAACTAGACGAAAAATAACGGACTCTATCCGTTGGGGGACAAGGACTTTTCCGTTCCTGTTACGTTGCAATACACGGTTATATCCGGAATATATCGCCTTGCATATCCGGAATATTTATGCGCTTTGCTATATTCCGCACATTACCAAAGCATGCGCGCTTGAACGTTCGGAAAAGCGGACGATATCCCCCGCCCCAATGTAAGCGTTGCCGTCCTGCCGAATCCCGAGAACTTTCTTTCAGATTTCCGAGAGGTCGAAGGTCGCTCCCAGCAAGCGCATTCCCTCCGAAACTTGTAACGAGTTCCTTAACTTCCCTAGCCGTAAAATTTTCCGCCAAAATTTATAGAAGTCGAGGGGTTAACGTAATCCATTCCGCAGAAAACTAACGCAAGTTAAACACGTACAAACGAATAGCAGGCGAGGCAATCTTCGAAATTGGCAGACGATTAAAGCACGTAAAGGAAAACGACTTGGCGCACGGAGAGTTCGGAAAGTGGTTGGCGGATGTTGAGATTGATAAATACGAAGCCAGTCGTTACATTAAAGTGTACGACGAGGCGTCAAAAGGAAAGTTGGTAACGTCCGCAAATTTAGGACTTACGGCGTTACATCTAATAGCAACCCTTCCGCCCGAACAACGTGAACAAACGCATACAACCGCCAAAGGCGAGGAAAAGAAACCGGAGGACATGACGGTTAAGGAATTGCGCCAACTAAAGAAGGCATTGAAGGCGGAAAAGGAAGCGAGGGAGAGGGCGGAAAGTCAACGCGACATGGAATGACGTAACGAAGGCGATTGTATCCGGCATTGACTTCGGAAAAGGCGGAAGCATGGTTGTCAAGGCGCTACAGAAAAAGGTCGGCTCTAAGGCGGACGGATACCTTGGTCCGAATACGGTACGTAAACTACAGGCGCATTTAGGGACTCCGGTTGACGGAGTGATATCGGAACCTTCGATGATGGTCGAGGAATTACAACGGAGGTTAAACGCAGGAACGTTTTAACGTGACGGGCGACAGCTAAATAACGGGAAGTTTTAGGCGGAGTCTTCGGACTGTGAATAAAGAAAATTATGTTTTGAATGATAGAATAAATTTCCTAAGTAGTATATAATTGTATTATTATAGATTTAATCGGAAAGGACTAGGAGATTATGAACAGAATTATTTTACTTTTTACCGTCATTTTTAGTATAGGGATGTTGTCTGCCTGCGGAAATTCTTCCGAAGACTTATCAAGTGAAGAAGTCATTAACGCATTCAAAGATGCGGGATTAGATATCGGAGAAACTTCGGAGATGACTAAAGACGATTACGGAATAGCGCCTATGAAAACGGAAAGTGGTACGAGGTTCTTAATACCATCGTTAGGGGAAGAGAACGGCGGACGTATTCTTATATATGATAACGAGGAAGACTTAGACGAAATGAAGGAGTATTACGATTCTATGGGAGAAGAAAGTGCGATGTTATTTTCGTGGACGATTAAACATAAAAACGTACTTGTTCAAATTAACGGCGATTTACCGGAAGATAAGTATAACGAATACAAGGCCGCATTAGAAGAATTGTAATAAGTGGATCAAAGAACGCCTTAATTGGTGTTCTTTTTTTTGTTAAAAATCTTCAAAAAAAGAGCGCCTGGTTATTGGCGCTTTTCCTCTTCGTATTCCCCTTCGTCAGTTAACGTCAACAGGTCGCCAACTTCTATACTAAGGTAAACGCAAATAGCACCGATTGAATCGCGTTGATATTGCTTTGTTTGATCGTTGTAAAGTCGCCTAACAGTTTCGAATTTTAAGCCTGTTTCGTTCGCTAGTTTTCGGATAGAAACTCCTCTCTCATCCAAAATTGATTTTAAATTGCTTTTTACTCTTACGTTATTATTCGTCATATTTTCTCCTCACCTTCGTTAATATTCCATTCATTGGAAAGTATAGCATACTCCGAATTATAATCCGACTAAAAAACGTTGTTGACAACGAATCGTATTCGGTATATAATTAATGACAACGAAACGTAGTCGATTAGTTTCGTACAATTACGCCAAGCAAATCACTCATAAAGGAGGCGAATCATGTTTCTGCCGTTAAAAAATCACGTTTATAAGGTAATCGCACAAGTCGGAGGCTGGCAGAAAGAGATTACAGTCGAAAGCAATACGGAACTTTCAAGGAATCAGATCGCAGACAAAGCGTTAAAAGAGATTGACGAAAAGGAAGCCATTCTTATCGGATTTAAAAAGGTTACGTACTAAGCTAAGCGCCAACTTAGCGAAAGAAAGCCGCCAAGCAACGGAATCGAACGAGATAAAATCTTATCCGATAAATTGAACGGAAACTAAACTAAACTCAAACCAATCGAAAGGGAGCGAATTATTATGAGCGAAAATTTTAAGTGGATTAGTTCATGCGGAAAAGTAGTCGAAGGAACACAAACGGAAGAGTTTACCGAAATAGATCGCATTTGTTACGGTACGCCGGAGAAAAAGGCGGAAGCCGAAGCAGAGGCGAAAAGGGAACGAGAGGCAGCCGTCCGATACTTCACGGATATATTAGGCGCAAGGTACAACAGTTTACCGGAGTGGAGTCGAGAAGCGCTAATACAAGCAGTGACAGAAGATTTAGAAAGATTAGCGCTAGTAAAGGCGGCGACAAGGGAGGCGAACGAATGAAACGCCTAACCTTAACGGATTTATGGTACGCAGGATTGTTTATAGCTGGCCTAGTGTTTGTTTATTTATCGGCGATTGGAGCGTAACAGGAAGGAGGCGAAAGGGGAGCGCATGAGGGAGGCGCTCTTTTTTTCGTTAAAAACGTCCAATTTACCCGTTAAAATTACAAAGTATTTATGGGGGTTTTATTGTAAAAATACGCAATTAACCGCCTCAAATAACAAAGTAACAGTAGAGGGATTTCGTTAAAAATACGCAATTCGTTTAATTATTCCGTAGTTATAAGTAGAAGCGTTGTTAAAAATGCCGAATTAAGGGGCGAAAATATCAAAGTAATATTGTAAGGCTATTTTAAAAAAGAAGTAAACGAAATAAATTTACTGAAAAGTGCCGACTTTTTTGCTATTTGCCGTAGATGAATATGAGGGGTTAAAAATTTATCCCTTTGAAAATATAAAAATTAAGTTAAAAGGAGAGGTTACGAATGCTGCTAAACATCACCTACCACCAAATTATCGAAGTACCCGACGAAGCCTTCGACGTCAAAGAAGGTTATCCAGGAGCCGGAGCGATAGCTTTCCACCGAAAACATACCGGAGTCTTAGCGAAGGATTCCGCAGAATGGTTCATTCAAGACTTATACGCCGGAAGGTTACCGTTCATAACCGATAGCAGGAGAGTTAAGTTGTGCGCGTATTGTGGCTTTTATTGGGAGGACGATAGTACGAAGAATAATCGTAAAACTTGTAGTAAGGCTTGCACGGACGCACGCAGAGCCGAGCAGAAGGCGGAAGAAAGGGCACGTAAGCCGAAAGCCGTTCCGGATAAGTTACGCGAAATAGACTACTATATCGACGGCTTAGAATACGCCTATTGGAGTGACGAGCGCGTAATGGACAGCTACATTTACCGGATAGAAAAGCCATACGACGAATTGAAAGCGCAGTATAAAGAACATAGCGAATTAGTCCACGGCGAAGGCAATCGGATAGGAAGTAAGTACCGAGGATATATGTAGCGATTTTAACTTTGCGACATATTCCGCAGTTTATGAGGGGATATTTTAACGGCTAAGTATTCCGATTTTTTTTAGCCGTATAAAGAAGTAAAAAATATAAAACGGATAGGAGCGATAAAAAATGACGAATGAACAAGTTAAGTTAATCCGACTTTACAACGCCAAAAGTCAAGCACAGTTTGCGAAAGAGATCGGAGTAGGCGCGAGTACCATAGCGAAAATAGAAGTAGGATTACACGGAGTTACTGAACGCGTAAGATCGAGAATCCTCCGCAAGTATGACGTTAATGAACCGGAGTTCGTAGCGTTCTGTGAGCGTATGACTAAGGCGATATAGAGCGCCAAACACTAGCGGAATAGATACTAGGTTATCTATTTTCGGAGTGTACTTTCCGTATATGATAGGCGTTTTATAAGACTACCTAAAGTTGTCAAAGACAACTTAGCTAGCAAAGCTAGCTTAGGTCAGTTTAGTAAACGATATAATACGAGTAAAAAACGTACTATTTTCTTTTAAGGATTAAACGCTGAAAGCCTTGGGGCGCAAGGGATCGGGAAAAATTCTAGGAAGGTTTCTTCCTAAAACGGTGTAGGTTTCGCCAAAAATAAACGAGAAGGGAACGGGTAGAATGTCGAGTATTAACGTAATTGATTCAATTATGGGGAGCGGTAAAACACAATACGCAATACAGTATATGAACGAAGCAACCGAACTAGAACGCTTTATTTACATTACGCCATTCTTAGACGAGGTACAACGGATTAAAGATAGCGTACAAGATCGCACCTTTAAAGAACCGGATAACCGTAATAATGAAGGAACTAAACTTCGCAGCCTAAAAGATTTGATCGCTAAAGGTGAGGACATAGCGTCTACACACGCCTTATTTAGAACGGCTGACGACGAGGTTATCGACTTGCTAACAGAGGCAGGGTATACGCTTATACTTGACGAGGTTATGACGTGCGTAGAGCCGATTAATGTTAGACCTTCAGACATACGAAAGCTAGAACGTGCCGGAGATATTGAGATAACGGATAATCGCGTTATATGGAAGGGCGATCCTAACGACGATAGCCGTTACTTAGATATTAGACTAACCGCACAAGCTGGCAATCTGTTTTATTATCGAGGTAAGTTTCTAGTATGGTCGTTTCCTCCGGACGTATTTAAGGCGTTTGATAAAGTGTACGTGATGACATATTTATTCGACGGACAAATCCAAAAGTATTACTTCGATATGCACGGCTTCAACTTCGATTTATACTCCGTTAAACATGATGGCGAAAAGTACCGCCTACTAGAATACGACAAAACTTCGGAAAATAGAAAAGAGTTATATGGATTGATCGACGTTTATCAAGGTAAATTGAACGATATAGGCAAGCGTAAGAACGCCTTAGGTGTGCGTTTTTTACAGAAAGCTGATATCGAATATTTAGCGCAGGTAAAGAAAAATCTTTATAACTATTTTCAAAATATCGCTAAAGCAAAGCGAGAAGAAGTATATTATTCAACGCTAAAAGAGATCGAGAAAACAATACAACCGAAAGGCTACAAAGAGCCTAGACGTAAAAAGGGCGAGGATAAGAAACCGCCTCAAGTAGTTATTCCGCACAACGCAAGAGCAACGAACTTGTACGGCGAAAAGCGTGCTATGGCGTATATATTTAACCGTTACATGAACCAAGAAATAAAAGTGTTCTTCCAAGATAACGGCGTAAAGGTAAGCGATGACGTGTACGCAGTTGGCGAGTTGTTACAATGGATTTACCGTTCCCGAATCCGAAACGGCGAGCCAGTAGAGTTGTATTTGCCGAGTAGCAGGATGCGCCAATTATTACAAGATTGGTCGGAATACAAGCTATAGAAATATGGCTTATTCCGCATGAAAAACAATGTAAGCGTTTACAAAAAGGAGGGAGATCGCATCACAAATGAATTATGGAAGTTTGATAAAGGTTATATCGCAGGCTACACGCAAGACAAACAGTTAATGAGTAGAATTAAGAGATACAAGCCGCATTGGAAATTAGTCGCAGAGTACCACGATACTAGAAACGTTGAGTATGAGCAGAGAACTTGGATTTTTGCCAGGCAGTACCGCATACCTTCGAATGAACGTCGCTAAGCAGAACGCATGTTTAACACAAAACTACAGAAATAAGCCGTTTTAAGGCGTTCTATTCCGATTAGGTATAAACATATTAGCGACATTATTAGAACGCCTTACAATCGCTATAAACGTTAAAAAGTTGTCATATACACACCTAAAATAACGAGGAGGCTGACCGTTTGAAATGTATCGCACAACTAACCGAAAGGTCGAGCAAAGGCGCAGGAAAGACGGAACTTATCAACTCGCAAACGTTGGAACCTATCTTCGCAAAGGGCGGAGTTATAAAACTAACCACCGCAGGTTACAAGCTAACCACGGAAGCAGGCGAGGTTATAAGACGAGGCAAGGAAACGGACGTTATAAGCGTAGTGGAAGCGTTGGAATACGTCGTAGAGCCGTTAACCGTAAAGGACGAAATCAGAGGCGTAGAGTTGCCTTACGACGAGTACGAAACGAAGTATAACCACGGAAAGCACTTCCGGAGCAAGCAACGCAAGTTTTACGTTAATTACGAAAAGGACGAAGCTAAAGGCGTTACCACCCTCGGAATCGCCGAGAAAGCCGAGGGATTAACGTATGCTATCCATTCGATATATGAACCGCAGTTACTAAACAGAAAAGAGCGAAGTCAGTACGTTGTGGATTATATCGCCAACCTACTACACGCCGACGAGTTTGCCAGCGTTCAAGGCGTTGGAATCGACAAGCCGAGCGTTAAGGATTGGCTAGACAAGGAACACGTCCGAGTACGAGGCTCGATAAGTTCGCAGGTTAGCGAAGAGGAAACGGCGAAACTTGCAAAGGACGCAATGCAGCGGAAAGCAACGGTAGTAGAGAAACTAGCCGAGCCAATTAAATACGAAAAGGAGAAAACGGAATGAGAAACAGACCGAGGAAACCGCAATATAACAAGAATGGAATAAAGATGGATACCGACAGACCGCCACGCAAAAAGCAGAAGGCGCAAGCAATCCGAGAGGAAATGCTATATCAAGGCGGAACAAAGCAGCAAAACAAGCGAAAAAATAGCGACAAAAGGAGCGATAAATAATGGAAGAAGTAAAGATTACGCCAATACCTAAACCGCAGGAAGGCGAAACGATAGTGATTAAACCGACGCCAATTAAAACAAACGAGGAGGAATCGGAATGAGCGAAGAAAAACTATTTACGCAAGAAGAGGTAAACAAGATCGTGCAAGAGCGACTAGAGAGAGAAAAGCGAAAGACAGAACGAGAACTAGAGCAAATAAGAACAGAAGTTCCGGAAGGGGGAACGGATTATAAAAAGTTGTACGAGGAGTTATGCAAGGAGCTAGCAGAAAGAGAGGCGGATGAAGCGAAAGAACAAGCGCTATTAAACGCAGGCTTCGACCAAGAGAGCGTAAACAGGTATAAAAAATACCTAGACAAAGTGGAGGAAGACGAGTACGAAGAGACGGCGCACTTCTTATTCGAGCATTCTCCGATGAACAAAAAGCAGAGTCAATCATACGCAGACCCTTCGCAAAAACGAGGGAAAAGCGTTTGGAATCCATTTAAATAAAACGAAAAGGGAGCGAGGAGTTTAATATGAGTAGACGAGTATTTTTATTAGAAAACGCAGGAGAACACGAACAACATACGGTGATTAACGCAGATGACAAGCAGGCAAGAAGCCTGGTAGAAAGCGGAAAGGGAATCGAGGTTACTTTCGGAGATTACGACAAGTACCGCAACCAAGCACAAGCGCTACATTCCGATTATAAAAAGAAAAAAGCGAAGATTGACGCGGAAACTAACCCGTTATATACCGACGAGGTAAAGCGTTATGAACTAGAAAAGGCGTACGCTGAATATGAGCAACAGGCGCAAGCGTTACAAACGGAATGGGACGAGAAACGAGAGCAAATGCAGGCGGAGGCTTACGCAAAGTCGGCAAGGGCCAAGATTCACGTTGCTCCAGCGGACAAGGAAACGGCAGAGCAAGTCGCCAACCGATTAACGCTGAAAGTACAAAGCGCACCTAACGCATTAAGCCTAGCGGAAACCGTAGGCGAGGCAGAAAATACGATTAAATACTTGTCAGATGCCGAAAAAGTAGCCTTACAAGGGCAGATAACCGGCTTGTTATCGACGATTGAGAGTAGAGCGGAAAAGCTGGATGCAAGAAGAAGAGTTGACGGAAAGGGTATCTTATCGGCAGTTCAGAAAGTCGACAACATGGACTTGTTAGCGAGTAAGTTAGCCGACCAGATTCCGCAGATAGTAACGACGGAGTACCGAACGTTAAAAGCAGTTAAACGTCGGTAAATAAAAGTGAAATGAACGCCGTTTGTACTACTGTCGCGGGTAGGAGGCGTTCTTTTTTTTTATATGAATACGCAGGATACGCAGAAAGGGGAGCGAAGAATGCAAGCAACCGAGAAAGTAAGCAGGGTAAAACTTCCGGCATATACCATAGAGGATTTATGCGAAGTACATCGAACAGTCAAACAACAAAACGGAACTATTACGCAAATCAACGTTAACCACCGCAAAGGACAACGGTATGAGGTTATCGTGGAGTTTCCAAAAAAGGAGCATTCCTGTTATGAAGAAATTTGAGGTTT
>NZ_WJID01000040.1:0-59742 GCF_010994055.1 Gracilibacillus thailandensis
AATTAAAACCGCCGGTTCTACCGGCGGATACTTACTTCCAGGGAAATAGTCACTCGGTCGAAACGTCTACCTCTATATAAGAATTCTCTCCTTCCTTTAGTTCAACATTTCCACTAGTCAAATCTGTTATCCAGTCTGAGAAACCAGCTTCTTCACCAACTAAAGTACGGACGTGAAAGGTTACTTTGTCTAAATATTCCGTTTCTTCTAATAAATAATCAGATTGGCGTAATTCATTTTCCAATTTACCTAATAAAGTATAGTCAACTGTTACAAAAAACTTCTTCATTCGTTTTCGCTCGACAACACCTGTCGTATTGATCGCCAATGAGGTTGTACTGGAATATGCGCGAATCAGCCCACCAGCCCCTAGCTTAATCCCGCCAAAATATCTGGTAACTACGACTGCCGTGTCTTTTAGTTGTCGTTTCTTTAATACCTCTAATATGGGAACACCAGCAGTACCATTCGGTTCGCCGTCATCATTAGCTTTCTGAATTTGGTCATGTTCGCCAATCATATAGGCAGAGCAGTTATGGGTAGCATCAGCATGCTTTTTTTTGATAGCTTGAATAAATTGTTGGGCCTCATCTTCAGTTGTTACGCGTTTCACATATCCTATAAATCTAGATTTTTGAATGACCTGTTCATCAGATCCTTCTAGTTTTACAGTAAAATAGTGGTTAAGCATATATAAATCCTCCTAAATACGAATAAATTTGTGTTCATGAAATAAATACGTGTAAAATAATTGTAATAGGGAATAAAGAATATTATGATAACCCCCTAAAAAAGAACTATATATTTCGTATGGTATAAAATGAAACTAGGTGGTGAGGTTTAGTATATGAAACATACAGATCGTACATTAGATTATATAATAGACGAGATGATAGATACAGTAAAAAACAGCAAGGATGAAATCTTTGAAATCGCCGAAGATTCTCGTAAGGAATATCAAACATTAGAGCAAGAATTAGCCGTGTTAAAAGAAGATGTAGCAGTCGTTATTGATGAAGGGGATGCCCTTGAAAAGAAAGTAAAACTAGCTAGAAAAAAACTAGCGGAAGTAAGTAAAAACTTCAAAGAATATTCAGAAGAAAAAATTAGGGAAGTATACGACCAAGCCCATCAGCTTCAAACAGATTTAGTGGTGACACGTGATAAGGAAAAAGTGCTAAGGGATAGACGAGATGAAATTGAATTACGGCTTAAATCAATCGAACAAATGGTCGAACGGGCAGAAGGATTAGTAGGGAAAATTTCGATTGTCTTGAATTATTTAAATGAGGATTTTCAAGAAGTTTCTGATTTGATTAGTGATGCTTATGAAAAACAAGAATTTGGTTTGAAAATTATTGAAGCACAAGAAGAAGAACGTCGTCGCCTTTCAAGAGAAATGCATGATGGCCCAGCACAGATGCTAGCAAACATTATGTTGCGTTCAGAAATAGTCGATCGTACTTTTAAGAAAGGTGATGTTGATAGCGCAGTTCGAGAAATGCGTAATGTTAGAGTAATGATTCGTGATTCTTTATATGAAGTAAGGCGGATTATCTATGATTTACGCCCAATGGCTCTGGATGATTTAGGATTAATACCAACTATTAAAAAGTACATAAGAACATTAGAAGATCAACACCCTAACATTCGCTTCCAGTATCAATCGTCTGACGAGCGATTACATAGTCATTACGAAGTTGCTTTATTCCGTTTAATCCAAGAGTCGATTCAAAACGCAATAAAACATGCGGAAGCTAAACTGATTTTGGTGGAGTTAGACATTTCTTGTGATAGAGTAGTCGCTACCATCACGGATAATGGCAAGGGTTTCGAACAATCCGAGAAAAAAGATAAATCTTTTGGTATAATAGGCATGCACGAGCGAGTCGATATTCTCGGTGGAGACTTAGACATTACCAGTAAACAAGGGGCTGGCACAAGAGTTAACATCACAATCCCTCTTGAGCATGACAATAATACTGCAAATTAACCTGAATCAGGTATAATGGTAGGGATAGGAGTTAATCGCACTATTACATCGATGATGATATCAAAAAATAAATAAAATAGTATATAGGAACTTGAGGAGGAGTAATCATGTCAACTAACATTGTATTAATCGATGATCACAAATTGTTTCGCGAAGGGGTTAAAAGGATATTAGAATTAGAGGATGGTTTTAATGTTTTAGCAGAAGGTGACGATGGTTCCATGGCTGCAGAGCTTGTGAAAAAATACAAGCCTGATGTAGTACTAATGGATATCAACATGCCTGGTGTTAATGGGGTAGAGGCAACAGCTGAGCTATTGGAACGTTACCCTGGCGTAAAAGTCATCATCTTATCGATTCATGATGATGAAAATTATGTTACCCACGCTTTGAAATCTGGTGCACAAGGTTACTTACTAAAAGAAATGGATTCTGATGCACTAATTGATGCCATTTCTGTTGTATCAGAAGGTGGTTCTTATTTACACCCGAAAGTAACCCATAATTTGGTGAAAGAATATCGCAGGTTAGTGACAGAAGAAGATGCATTATATGATTCTGACACTTCCCTTTCCAAATTAAAAGAAGTAGAGCATCGTAAACCACTTCACTTACTGACACGACGTGAATGCCAAGTGTTGCAATTACTGGCAGAAGGTAAAAGTAACAAAGGGATTTCAGAATCTCTTTATATAAGTGAAAAAACCGTAAAAAACCACGTAAGCAGTATTTTACAGAAAATGAAAGTAAAAGACCGTACCCAAGCTGTTGTTATAGCTATTAAAAAAGGTTGGGTAGAAATCTTATAAGTTTTATCCTGAAGCGGACATTTAATCCTCTATTTTTGTACATAAACGATAATGGTTAGGTTTAACGGACATTTGATCCTCTATTTCACCTATTTTATGCTTTTTAATAAGAAATAGTATGAAATAACGGAATAGATGTCCGCGAAAGTTACCAAACAATCGTTTTTGATACAAATAACGGAATCAATGTCCGTTCGTTTGTCTGGAGACGTTCATGATCGATCAGGGACTTGTATTTCTTTCCATAAACCTTTCTCAACTTAAGACTATGCAACGAACATAATATTAGGTAAAATAAAATATAGTAATCTAAAAACTAGTAGAAAGGTTAGATATAAATATGAGAGTTGCTGTCATTACCGATAGTACGGCATATATTCCAGATTCGTATAGAGAAGAAAAAAATATACATATGGTCCCTCTTAATGTGGTAATTGGGAACGACTCCTACCAGGAAGAAATCGATATCTCTACTGAAGAATTTTATCAGAAAGTAAGAGAGGTAGAAGATTTCCCCAAGACTTCACAACCATCTATCGGCCTCATAACGGAAAAATTAAACGAACTCGCCAAAGATTATGATCAAGCCATTTTTATTACATTATCCAGCGGTATTAGTGGTACTTTTCAATCTATTGTTACAGCACAATCAATGGTAGAAGGAATGGAAATCTTTCCATTTGATTCTGAAATAAGTTGTATGGCGCAAGGATTCTATGTGCTGGAAGCAGCAGATTTGGCACAGAATGGCGAAGATGCCCAAACCATTATGTCACGCTTGCATGAGATAAAAGAATCACTTCGAGCATATTTCATGGTAGACGATTTAAGTCACCTTCATCGCGGCGGCAGATTGAATGGTGCTCAAGCTTTGCTTGGTAGCATGCTTCAAGTCAAACCCATTCTGCATTTTGAAGATACTAAGATCGTGCCATATGAAAAGATTCGTACTAAGAAAAAGGCATTAAAGCGAATTTTCGAATTATTCGAAGAAGATGCTTCAACAGGCGTACCGATTCGAGCAACTGTTATACACGCCAATCGTGAGGCTGAAGCTGAGGAAATTAAACAGGAATTAGAAACACGTTTTGACAATGTAGAAATATCCGTAAGTTACTTCGGACCAGTTATCGGCACACATCTCGGTGAAGGATCACTAGGGATGGGATGGTATAAGAAAAGCGGAAGCGCCCGGTAAGCGACGAATGGACTGGACTGAGTCGTAGGAGATAAAGGAAACACGATGAGCTAGAAAGCGAATCGATGTTGACTTATCGTACGAAGGCGATGGAAGTCACACTAGTCGTTGGGCGCTGGAGCTGAACACAAGATATAATATGGTGGGGCTTGTCCCCACCAATCATACAGGAGGCTTGCCATGAATTTTTCCCAACTCCTCGCAGGAAAGCTTATGTTAACCTCGGAACTTCCACTTACCAAGCCAACAATTGATTATCTACTCCGCACTGATCAAGTAAAACAACTTCCAAGTATAACGACCAAATATGGACGTCACCAATGTAACCGCTGTGGCAATAAAAATCAACAGTTGTTTGCCAATATACTCTGTGCAAGGTGTAATCACACCCATCTATACTGCCGTCATTGTCTCCAGACAGGTAGGGTGCTCCAATGTGATACCCTGATTACATGGAATGGGACAACTCCGTCTTGGCCACTTCAAACACAGCCATGTCATTGGATAGGCACATTAACTCCTCCTCAACAAAGAGCAGCACAGGCAATTGTACAAGCAATCAGCACCCAACAGAAAGAACTACTGATTTGGGCTGTATGTGGTTCTGGTAAAACAGAAATGCTCTTCCCAGCGATAACGAAAGCAATTAAAGAAAGGAAACGAATCTGCATTGCCACGCCAAGAGCAGATGTAGTAAGAGAACTGTTTCCTCGTCTTCAACAAGCTTTTCCAGAGTCAGAAATCGAAGCGTTGTATGCAGATTCTCCAGATCGAACCGATAAAGGACAGCTGATCATCAGCACTACCCATCAATTAATCCGTTACTACCAAGCTTTCGATGTCATGATTATCGATGAGATTGACGCGTTTCCTTTTCATCATGACAAAACATTACCCTTTTTAACCGATCGAGCTTGCAAACAGGACGCCACCTCGATTTATTTAACCGCAACTCCGAGACCAGAGCATAAACGAAAAATCCACCAAAGGAAATTACCTGTCCAATTTGTACCGATTCGCTTTCATGGCCATCCACTGCCAATCCCCAAACTCAAGATCGAAATAAACTTACGGAAAAAACTCCAACAAGGAACAGAGCCAAAAGCTCTACAACAATTCCTCACTAAAAGATCAACTTCCCGCCAGTTATTACTGTTTGTCTCAACGATCGCTTTACTAAAGAAAGTCGCCGATCACTATCAGGCAGTTGCTGTACATGCCGAAGATCCAGATAGAAAAGAAAAAGTGGAACAATTCCGTCAAAAAAAGATCAACACCCTCGTTACCACAACGATTCTTGAACGAGGCGTAACCTTTCCTTCGGTAGATGTCGTGATTCTTGATGCTGGACACCATGTCTTTGATGAAGCAGCATTAGTCCAAATTGCAGGAAGAGCAGGAAGAAGTCCGGATGACCCCGATGGAAATGTCCTGTTTATCCACCAAGGCAAAACCAATGCGATGGAAGATGCCATAGCGCAAATCAAAATGATGAATAAGAAAGGAAAGAAGCTATGACATATTGTTTAAAATGTCAGGATTGGATTAATCAGCCTGTTACTTGGGGCACGCTTTTTCTTCCAAGCGAACAGAAGAACTTATGTGATAACTGTACTTCACAGTTGGCTAGAATTAATGGTACTATTTGTGAAAGGTGTGGAAGACAAATGCCGGAGAAAACGATATGTGATGATTGCAAAAAGTGGAAATCCAGCGCAAAGTTTCGCGATGTATTACAGTATAATCGATCGCTTTTTTCTTACACTCCGTTTATGCAAGAAGTCGTTACCCAGTGGAAATATCGTGGTGATTATCAACTGAAAGAAATATTCACACCGTACATCCAAAAAGAGATGAGAAACTTTTATCCGATCGAATCCCTAACAATTGTACCAATTCCACTAACAGATGAAAGACTGCAGGAGCGAGCATTTAATCAAGCAACAGCTATTGCTGAAGTGATTGCTAAGCACACTAAAAACTTGGTGATAGCCGCACTTTCAAGAAAGCCAAGTCAATCAGAAAAACAATCCAAGAAATCAAGGCAACAGCGAATATCAACGAAAAATCCATTTTTCTTGACCAAATCACTTGAAACTGATGTCTTACTTGTCGATGATATATATACAACTGGTATGACGATTCATCATGCGGCAACTTTACTTAAAGAGGCAGGATGTCCTAATATATACAGTTTTACATTGATTAGATAGTCTATCAAATAAAGAGAAAGAGGTGCTAGCAATGGGAGAATTAGCAAATTGTGCAAGGTGTGATAAAGTTTTTGTCAAAACTACAAGATCGATTTGTTCTGATTGTGTGAAAGAGGATGAAAAACAATTTCAAATCGTCTATGACTTTCTTAAAAAACGTGAAAACAGACGAGCAACCATTCCTGAAATTGTCGAGGCTACAGGTGTGAATGAAGATGTTATCCTACAATTTGTAAAAGATAAGCGGCTACGATCTACTCAATTCCCTAACTTAAGCTATCCATGCGAACGTTGCGGGGAGCCGATAGCCAGAGGGAAAATTTGTGTAAACTGTACGGATGAAATATCTTCAGACCTGCGTCATCAACAGGAAGTAGAACAAGTTAAACGAAGAAACGAACAAGAAGAAAAACAAAAAGCACAAACGTACTATACGAGAAGTCGCAAAAACTAAAACCTCCATATTTAGGAGGTTTTTCAAATTATGGTTAATCCATAAGACCCAAATCTACAACTTTAGACATCTTCTCAATGGCTCCTCAAACCGATATACTAAAAGAATATTAAACATTTCAAAGAACCGTCCGATATAGATAATAAATACGTATGCACGAGAAAAAGGAAAGAGGTGAAAGGTCTTGAAAATACATGGACCCAACCATTCAAATATGAATCCCTATCAAAAACAACAACATATCCAACAGAAAACAGCATCCAAGTCCCGTTCACTGAAGCCCGATCAATTAGAAATTTCAGATAAAGCATTAAAAATGCAACAAAAGGAGTCTCGCCAGACTTATGTGAACGAAATTAAACAACAAGTAGATAATGGCGAATATCAAGTCAACAACAAAGAAACAGCGAAGAAGCTGTTAAACTACTGGAGAGCCTAATACTATGTAAGAAAAAAGGAGCAAAGCCCTTATGTCCGTTCAGCCTATTATCCAACAACTAAATAAATTGATTGAGTTACATGACAGTCTACTGCAGGTTTCAAAACAAAAAACAGAAATTTTAAAGGAAAATAAAACAGATGCATTGCAAAAGTTACTGGTCAAAGAGCAGAAACACGTACAAGCAATCAACCAGATCGAGGAAAAGCGAATTGAAGCAGTAGCAAGCTGGGCAACCACACAGAATCTAGACCCAACAACTGTCACGGTTTCAACAATCATTGAAGAACATACAACTGGAGCGGAACAAAAGCAATTGAAAGAAGTAACCTTACAATTAGCGGAACAATTAGTAGAATTACGTAGCCAAGAGGATTTAAATAAACAATTAACCCAGCAGTCCTTACAATTTGTTCAGCTGTCATTAGACATGATGCAGCCAACCATGAAAAATTTAAATTATGGAAATAACAAGCATCAATCAAAGCCGTCTGCACCAAGGCGTTCGGCATTTGATTCGAAAGCGTAAGTAGGAGGAACAAACATGCCATCAACTTTTAACGGATTAGAAGTAGCAAAACGAGCACTTCATACGCAACAGACAGCATTGTATACAACTGGTCATAACATTGCCAATGCCAATACGGAAGGTTATACTAGACAACGAGTGAATATGACCGCAACGGCGCCATACCCAGCTGCATCGAGAAATAGGCCGGAAATTCCTGGTCAAATTGGAAGTGGAGTTGAAGCGGGTTCGATCGAACGAATTCGTGACAGTTTCATCGATAAGCAATATCGCCAGGAAAATTCTAAAGTTGGTTTCTATGAATCAAAAGCGGACACGATGTCCAAACTAGAGTCGATTCTGAACGAACCAACAGATCAGGGACTATCGCAAACGTTAGATTTATTCTGGAAATCGTTACAGGATTTATCAGTAAACCCAGAGGATTCAGGTGCGCGTTCCGTTGTAAAAGAACGCGCTAACGCCTTAGCTGATGCTTTTCAATATATACATGGTTCTCTACAAGATGTGAGAGCTAATTTAAAAAATGAAATAGGTGTTGATAACACGAAAGTTAACTCATTAATTGATCAAATTAATCAGCTAAATGGTCAAATAAACAAAATTGAGCCTCATGGCTATGTGCCCAATGACCTCTATGATGAACGTGATCGGTTAATTGATGAGTTATCAGGCTACGCCGATATTAAAGTAGATTACCGTAAAAGTTCAGGTCAACCGAGCCCAATTGCGCAAGGTATCGCAACGATTACACTGATTACCGATAATGAAGATGTCGAAAATGGAAATGACGAACCAATTAAACTAGTAGACGGCAGTGTAGATGTTCAACCTGGAAGTGAGGAAGCGGTAAAACATATTTTTGCTGACTTTGATGATGATAATAATTTGAAAGCAATGTTTTTCGCTCAACCGGATCGTGATTTAACAGTAGAAGAACAAACTGATAATTTAGTAGCAAATTATAGTGATGAGATTCATATTTACGCATCTAATTATGACGTACAAGGGAAATTAAATGCGTTAATCGATGGATCTGGTTACTTAAAAGATTTTGAATATGGCACAGGTGATGAAGAGGGAACAGCAGCTGGTGAAATTAACGAAATGCTAGCCGATTTAGATAAAATGGTGGAGCACTTTGTTACAGAATTTAATGCAGTACACCAGAATGGTTACACCTTATCAGATGATCAACCACAAGGTGGGGAGTTTTTTACGGGAACAACAGCAGATACCATTGCACTTTCAGAAGCTATTGCCAATGATGTTGACTTAATTGCAGCTAGTTCTTCTGGAGCAGCAGGTGATGGTGAAAATGCCACAGAACTTGCGAATGTTTACACGAAACGTGTTGAACAATTTTTGTCCTATGATGATACCGATCCAGATCAACTTGATGATAAAGCAACCATAAAAAGTTACTTCGAATCGATAATTGGTGAAATGGGCGTTGTCGCAGAGGAATCCAATCGAATGAAAAACAACTCTGGCATTCTTCGTCAGCAAGTTGAGGAATCTCGCCAAGCGATTAGTTCAGTATCATTAGATGAAGAAATGACTAACTTAATTCAATATCAGCATGCCTACAATGCAGCAGCGAGGAATATGACAGCAGTAGACGAAATGCTTGATCGAATTATTAATAATATGGGCTTAGTAGGGAGGTAAGTAAGATAAATGCGTGTTACTCAAAGTATGTTAACCAACAATATGCTGCGTAATTTAAGCAGCAGTTATCAAAGTTTAGGTAAATACATGGATCAACTATCAACCGGTAAAAAGATCAATCGACCCTCTGATGATCCTGTAGTCGCCATGAAAGGAATGGACTACCGTACTCAAGTAAACCAAGTCGAACAATTTAAACGTAATATTGGCGAAGTACATAACTGGATGGATAACTCAGATTCAGCACTTGAGAAGGTACAAAAAGGGTTGGAACGTCTTCGTGAATTAGCTGTCCAAGGCGCCAATGGTACGTATGAAGAAGGGCAAAGAGGCAATATTGCTTCAGAGGTTGAACAAATAAAAGAGCATATGTTGGAATTGGCTAATACAAAAGTAAACAACAAATTCATTTTTAGCGGGGCAGAAACAACTGGTAATGCTGGTGATCCACCATATGAATTAAATGATGACGGTACTTTTGTAAACCCGATAAACAATGATGATGTGCGAATTGAAGTTTCAAGTGGAACAAAAATCAGAGTCAATGTAGAACCAGACAGTATATTTAATGAAGAACTATTTACAGACCTTACCGAGTTTGCCGAAACTTTACGAGATGGCACAGATGATGAGGCTATTGGTGAGTTTATCGAAAGAATCGATACACATATTGATAACAATGTAAACGCACGTGCAGACTTAGGCGCCCGTCAAAACCGGATTGACCTAATCGAAAATCGTGTAGAAGAACAATTAGTAACAGCAAAAGATATGATGAGCAAAAACGAAGATGCGGATTTGGAACAAGTGATTATGAACCTAACCTCACAAGAAGCAGTGCACCGTGCTGCACTAAGTGGTGGCGCACGGATCATTCAACCAACATTACTAGATTTCCTACGTTAATTGACAAGCCTTACCTTGGAAAAGGTGAGGCTTTTTTCTAAAAGGAGGGTAAAATAGTGCAGATACCTCAACTACGTATCCAACAACAAAATGCGATGATCGGAATACGAACGATCGATGCAAAGCTGGATATTGAACAAGGTCCAGCGAAACAATCGATCCAACAACCTCAAGCAGATTTAAACATAACGACAAAGCCAGGTAAATTAACGATTGATCAGTCAAAAGCGTTAGCAGATGTCGGCATTATACCTACTGAAGAATCGGTGGAAAAAATGGCCAATGAGGCAATGCAAACGGCAATAGAAGGCTCTAAAAAAAGACGTCGTCAAGGTGATATGTTGATGAAAATCGAAAATGGAGGAAATCCACTGGCTCAAATAGCGAAGGAAAATGGACAGTGGCCAAAACATCAATTTAATATTGGTTGGATACCATCTGGAGATGCCGTACAATTCGATTATCAGCCTGCAGAAGTTGATATAGACGCAAGAGCTAATAAACCAATTATTAATGCAGAACCAACTAAAAATCAATTTCACTATCAACGGGGTGGAATTGATGTATATTTAGAACAAGAAAATTGGATAGATATTGATTTTGATAACGTGAAATTTGTGGGTAATAACTTCGAATTGGAGATATAGAAGGGTGAAATTATGCGAATAAAAACGAAATATTTTGGTGAGGTAGACGTAAAAGAGGAAGAGATCATCCATTTCCCTCAAGGTATACCTGGATTTTTGGAAGAAAAAGAGTTTGTGTTATTAAGTTTTGAAGAAAGTGGATTGTTTCAAGTGCTGCAATCAACTAATGGAATGGATCCAGCATTTGTTGTAGTAGATCCATTTCTGTTTGTGAAAGATTATCAATTTAAATTAGATGATACAACGTTAGAACAATTAGAGATAAATGAGGAGAAAGATGTTCTGGTACTAGCCATTGTTACTGTTAAAGACCCATTAACATCTAGTACAGCAAATCTACATGCACCAATCATTATCAACCAAACTAAAAAAGTAGCCAAGCAGTACATTACTAAAAATCAAAACTATACAACTAGAGAAGCAATATTTATAGCAACCTCCAAGGAAGAGGAGGAGTAACATGTTAGTACTAACTCGGAAAATTAACGAAGCGATTCAAATAGGTGATGAAATTGAAGTGAAAGTAATTGCGGTAGATGGTGATCAAATTAAGTTAGGAATTAATGCTCCTAAAGATGTCGAGGTACATCGAAAAGAAATCTATCAAGCTATACAGCAAGAAAATAATCAAGCAGCAAATCTTTCAACAAATTTATTAGATTTAATTAAAAAAAATGATAAAAAGTACTAAACATCTAGTAACATTGACCGATAGTATTATTAGGAACTAATTCTAGTGATTGGCGGCCGCTTTCACTAATTAGTATACAACCACAAGGATGTGGAGAAATTTCAAAACTCAAGGAGGAAATAAAGTATGATTATTAACACTAATATTCCAGCGATGAATACATATCGTCAGCTAGGAATCAACCAGGGTGCGATGCAAAACTCAATGGAGAAGTTATCTTCTGGTCTTCGTATTAACCGTGCAGGAGATGACGCAGCAGGTCTTGCTATCTCTGAAAAGATGCGTGCGCAAATCAAAGGTTTAGATCAAGCAAGCCGTAACTCTCAAGACGGTATTTCTATGATCCAAACAGCAGAGGGTGCACTACAAGAAACACAAAATATCTTACAACGTATGCGTGAACTTGCAACTCAAGCTGCTAACGATACTAACGTGGATGTTGATCGTAACGAAATCCAAAAAGAAATCAACGAATTAACAACAGAAATCAATCGTATTAGTGAAACTACAGAATTTAACACGCAAAAAATGTTAAATGTAAGTGGATCAGCAGGTTTTGAGGCAACTTTCCAAGTTGGTGCTAATAATGGTCAAAGCATGAAGATATCAATTCAGGACATGGGTGCTGAAGCACTTGGCTTAACTGGAGCTGCTAGTGGTGCTCATTCAGCTGGTTCCTCTGTAACTGAATTAATGGGTAGTGGAGATTACGCAGCTGTATCAGGCGCTACTTACGCTTCTGATGGAGGAGTGCTATTAGAAGATGGAACTAGTGGCTCAACTAACGCATTATCTGTAGCAGACCACGAATCTGCAACAGCAGCGATTGAAGCGATCAATGATGCAATTGAAACTGTATCTGCACAACGTTCTAATCTTGGTTCATTCCAAAACCGTTTAGAACACACTATTTCTAACTTAGACAACTCATCTGAAAACCTATCTGCAGCAGAATCTCGTATCCGTGACGTAGATATGGCGAAAGAAATGATGGAGATGACTCGTGCAAACATCCTTTCACAAGCATCTCAGTCTATGCTTGCACAAGCAAACCAACAGCCACAATCTGTTTTACAATTATTAGGTTAATTAACAAATATTTAATCAGAGATCTCGACAAAAGTCGGGATCTTTTTTGTTTGTAGACTTTATTTTACAAATATTATGACGATATAATATAGTAAGATATTTAATTTGAGAGGTAGATTATCCTATGAAATTTATAATTGGTAATGATGCTTATATGTTCGAAAATACTGTAGATAAAGTGGAGGAAATTTATAAAATTACGAATGACAAATTAAAGGATGAGACTGTTTTTTTTAGTCATTTTATTATAGACGGTAAAGAAATATATAATGAACATGATCAATACTTGTTAAATGTTCTAGATTCCATTGAGGAAGTTCACGCTATATTACATACTTCTGCCCAATTAATTGAGAGTGCCATCACATCTTTAACTGGATACTTAGAAAGAAGCCAACCAGAGCTCCAACAGTTTATTAATGATCTTTATAATGGTGTTAAACAAATTGGAGCACCCAACACCTTCCTCTTGTTAGAAGGTCTTGAATGGGTAAAAGATATGATTGTGAAAATAGATGCATTAAAACAAAGACCTGAAGAGTGGCATTTACTTGTAAATCAGGCCACAGAATTGACAGAAATCTTGGCTGAAATGGAGGAAGTATTCCAACATAATGACCCTATTGTTTATGCGGATATGCTTCAATATGACATCATACCTTTATTCCAAAACCTAAAAAATTCTTGTGAACAAATTGAAAAGAAAGGATTGTAGATATGGTTTTAGTGGATAATATAAATTTGTTAAGGAAGAAATTCCCTGACGTTCGTAATAGTACAAAAGATGTTTCACACCATCACATTATATCATTACAAAAGTCTAAAACTAACTTACCCACTATTACTATCGACGTCCATGGTCGTCAAGCTTTTTTGCATAGTAAGTACGATCCAGAGAAAGAAGCACAACGTTTTATTGAGGCGAATATCGAAAAGATTAGGGAAAAAAAACATGTATTTATTTATGGAATGGGACTTGGTTACCATATTGAAGAGATAATCAGACGCTTTCCTGATATTTCGATTACAGTGTATGAACCGAATATTGATGTCTTTCACAAGTTAATGGAATCACGGAAGTTAAGTAATATCTTAAAAAGCAATGTGAAAAGACTGTATGTGGAAACTACTTTAGAAAGCAGAAGGCAAGGGTTAATTGATTTTGCAAATATGGTGTTAGATGACGTTTTTATCTTAATATTACCTAGTTATGAACGAGCTTTTTCACAAGAAACACAAGCGTTTATGTCTATGTTTACTGAAATAATTAAACAAAAAAAGCAAAATTATTTAGCCAATTACACATTTGAAAAGAAATGGGTATATAACAGTATTTATAATTTATATGAAACATTGTCGTCGCCTACATTTTTTAATATAGATAAACGTATTTTAACCGATAAACCAGTAATTCTAATTGCGGCAGGGACCTCTTTAGATGATGAAATTGAAAACTTAAAGTTTATAAAAAGTAATAAATTAGCCTATCTATTTTCTGTTGGTTCAGCTGTGAATACACTCCTTGCAAATGATATCTATCCAGATGGACATTTTAGTTATGACCCGAAATTTGATAATCAGGAAAAAGTATTCAAAGATATTTTGGAAAGAAATCTAGATTCGATTCCATTAATATTTGGTACAAGTATTGGGTTTGAGAAATTATCGGAATATCCTGGGGAGAAATACCATGTGGTAACTAGTCAGGATACGGTATCTTCATTTTACGTAAATAGTGAGAGTGAGATTTTAAAGGTGAGTGATGCACCAACCATATCTGTTATCGCATTACAAATACTATTTCATATGGAAGTAAGTAAAATTATTTTAGTTGGACAAAACTTAGCGTTTAGGGGAGAACATAGCTATTCCAAAGCGATCTATTATCGTAATACTAAAGAAAAACGACAGCATAGAAAGAAAATTCAAATAGAGACAATCGACGTATTTGGTAATACAATATACACTTCTCCTGCACTTGAACGAATGAAAAAAGCAATGGAAGCTTTAATTAAAGAGTTATCTAGTTCAAAAGTAGAAATTATTAATGCAACAAATGGCGGTGCACATATTGATGGGACGAAATATATACCTCTTCAAGAGGTAATGAAGGATCTATCAGAACAAGTTGTAGATAATGATTGGAGAACAAATGAAACGGTACCTTTAGACTTTAAGTATATAGCTGAAAAGCATCACTACCTAATGTCTGAACGATCTTTATTTATTTCAAAATTAGAAAAAATATCAGATTTAAATCATGAATTTTTAAAGAAACCAAATCACCAGGCTCCAATATTCAAAAATATATTAAGAGAATTTGAAACAGTAATAAAAAATAAATATTTTAGACTTGTAATGAATCCAATGGCCAAAGTTGAGTTCGATTTGTTTATCAAGAATATAAAAAAGATAAATGCAGTTCCACAAGTAGATTATCAAAATTTTCAACGGCAAGTAGAGAGAATCGTAAGTATTTTTAATGAAAATGACAACATGGTTAATTCTCTATTTGCAGACTTTGGTGAAAAAATTCAAGCTTTACAAAGAGGTAATAAGTAATGAAAAACATAAAATTATTAGACTGTACGTTTCGTGATGGTGGCTACTATAATGCTTGGGATTTTGATCAGCAAACAGTACAAAAATATTTAAATTGTATGCGTGATTTGCCAATTCAATATGTGGAAATAGGATTTCGTTCTTTATCGTTAAACAATTACTTTGGTCCATTTGCTTATTCAAAAGATGATTTTTTGAAACAATTAGATATACCTAATAATCTAAAAATTGGTGTGATGATTAATGCAAAGGAATATATTCAATCGACTAGCGGAGTTTTTGAAGCTTTAGATAGAACGTTTAATGATGCTTCATTTTCACCAATTCATTTCGTAAGGATTGCAGTAAATATAGAGGAAATTTATGATGCAATGCTTATTGTGAAGTGGTTAAAAGATAAAGGTTATATGGTTGGTCTGAATATAATGAAAATAACTGATATCCGATTAGATGAATTAGATTCAACGTTAGAACAGTTATCATTAGAGCATGTCGATGTATTATATTTTGGCGATAGTTTTGGCGCATTACTTCCTGATAGAATTGCAGGAATAGTTAACATCTTTAGAAAATACAGTAAAAACCATATCGGCATACATGCCCATGATAATATGGGAAATGCATTATTAAACTCAAAGCAAGCTATTGGAGAGGGAATTGATTTCGTTGATGCTACAATTAGCGGGATTGGCAGAGGTGCTGGAAATGTAGCACTTGAGAATTTACTAGTAGATATGGAATTATTAGCTACTAATTCTAAAGCCTTTCTCTTGTTACTAGATCTTATTAATGAATATTTTGAACCTTTAAAAGCTAAACACAAATGGGGAACAAACATTTTTTATTACTTGGGAGCGAAGAATAATATTCACCCTACATATATTCAAACGCTTTTGAATGATGAAAGATACAATCATGCAGAAATTTTAAACATTATCGAATTCCTGAAGCAAACTGACAGTAGGAAATTCGATTCTCAAAAGCTTGATATAAAGAAAATGTTTTTTAAGAATGAGATTAAAAATACTTGGAAGCCAAGTGACATTCTAAAAGGACAGGAAGTGTTAATTTTAGGAACAGGTCCAAGTATTAACGAACATAAAGATGCTATCGAATCGTATATAAAAGAAAATGAACCAATCGTTTTTGTTCTTAATACGCAAAATGCTATTGATAATAGATTAATTAATTTTCGGATTGTATCTCATCCGCTTCGGGTGATGGCGGATATAAAATTATATCAGCATTTTTCCCAACCCCTCATCACTCCTTTAGCAATGTATACAGATGAAATGATTGAAGAACTTAGGAAAACAAGCGTTTATAACTTTGGTGTGGAATTTAGTGATAGTTCATTTGCATTTTATGATACATATGCAGTGCTACCAACACACTTAGTTATCGCGTATGCTCTAGGTGTAGCTTCCAGTGGAAAAGCTAAAGAAATTACGTTAGCGGGCTTTGATGGTTATGAGGATAATCCCTCAGCTAACGTATCAATGACTAAATTATTCGATACTTATTTGAAAAGTGCAGGTTCATTGCCATTCTTATCGATAACACCCACTAAGTATGCTATTCCTAAAACAACAGTCTATGGATTATTAGGAGGCTATTAACGTGAAAATAACATGTTTTTTACCTTGTAGAAAAGGAAGTCAGCGAATTGCTAATAAAAATATTCGCCCCTTTAGTAACTATCAATATGGACTTTTAGAAATAAAATTAAACCAATTGGCAAAAGTGCAGGAAATTGATGAGATTATTTTATCTACAAATGATGAGGAAATTATCAATTATGCTTCGACCTTAGATATATCAAACTTAATAGTTGATGTAAGGGATGATAGATTATGCTCTAATCAAACGAGCACGGATGAGTTAATAGAATACGCTGGAAAGATTGTACAAGAAGGGCACATTTTGTGGACACATGTAACATCTCCATTTATTACAGAAGAAGTCTATACAAAGGCGATAGCTGAATATGCTGCTGGTTTAAAGGCTCATTACGATTCTTTAATGACAGTATCTACGATTAATGGTTTTATATGGAATGAAGGTGGGCCGGTAAACTATGATTATACAAATGAAAAATGGCCAAGAACCCAAACAATTTCGCCATTATATGAAATTAACAGCGGAATATTTCTCGCAAGTACAAATGTTTATCATGAAAGAAAAGATAGAATAGGTGATCGCCCACTCTTTTATGAAACATCCACGATAGAGAGCTTGGATATTGATTGGGAAGAAGATTGGAAGATAGCGGAAGCAATTATGAACCAAGTGTATAATGAAGAATTGAAGATAAGATAATAAAGGATGTTAAGGAATGAAACCACTAGTAAGTATATGTTGTTTAGCCTATAATCATGGGGAATTTATTGAGGATACGATCAAAGGCTTTTTAATGCAAGATGTTGACTTTGATATGGAAATTATTATACTTGACGATGCATCGACAGATAATACTCCAAACATAGTGAAGAAATATGAACAGAAGTATCCGAAACTTATAAGAGGAATCTATCATTCTAAAAATCAAAAACCAGTAACAGATATACCAATGCTCGGAGCATATCTATTTCCAAAAGCACAGGGGAAATACATTGCATTATGTGAAGGGGATGACTTTTGGATAGATACTGCAAAGTTAAAAAAGCAGGTAGAAATACTAGAAAGTAATGAAAGATATACACTATGTTCACATGCTACACAGGTAAAAAATTATATAGATGGTGAACATGATTATACGATTCAACTTATGTCTAGCAGTTCGACTATACCATTAAAGAAAATTATTCAAGGGGAAGGAATGCCACACACGTCATCCTTGCTTTTTAGGAGAGAATTAGTAGAACAATTACCTGAATTTTATAAAGAAAATAATAATGGAGACATTCCATTAGTATTGTTATGTGCTTCGAAGGGTGAAGTATACTATATCGATAAAATAATGTCCGTTTATAGAAAAGGTATAAATGGATCTTGGACTAGAAATGTGAAATTAAATCCATTCAAATATATAGACCATACATTGACATATATTAAGATGCTTTATAATTTTAACGAGTTTACAGATTATAAATATAATGAAATGTTATTAAAAAGAATTGAATCTTTAAAACAAAGAATTGTAGATAATGCAAAATTACTATAAGAATAAAAAATAGGATGTGTAGTACAAGTTATGGGAAAAGGTTGTAAAATATTTTGTATTGGACAAAATAAAACTGGAACAACGTCTATAAGAAAAGCCTTTGAAGATTTAGGGTTTGATGTAGGAAATCAACGAGTTGCTGAGAACTTATTAATAAACTATTTGGAGAATGATTTTGAAAGTATAATAGATTATTGTAAGACTGCTAACGTCTTTCAGGATTTCCCTTTCAGTTGGCCAGAAACTTATAAACATTTGGATAAAGCATTTCCGAATAGTAAGTTTATACTGTCAGTTAGAGACAGTGCTGAACAATGGTATCAATCATTAGTAAAATTCCATTCGAAAAAATTTGGTGAAACGAATGGTAAACCTAGTAAAAAGGACTTAATGAATAGTAACTATATTTTTAAAGGTAGACCATGGCTCACACATAAAGCACTTTTTGGAATAACTGATGAAAATACTTACGATAAAGATATTCTTATTAATCATTATCATACATATAACTCAGAGGTTAAAGAATATTTTAAAAATAGAAATGATCTATTAATTATTAATATTGCTGAGGAAAGTTCATATAAATTATTTTGTGATTTTATAGAGGCTGAACCAAAATATAGTAAGTTTCCTTGGGAAAATCAGACTGCTAAGTTATAAATATCACGAGACAAATTTGAGGTGTATACAATGAAGGGAATCATTCTTGCGGGTGGTTCTGGAACAAGACTTTACCCATTAACAAAATCCATTTCTAAACAAATGCTCCCTATTTATGATAAACCAATGATTTATTATCCTTTATCTGTATTAATGTTAGCAGGTATTAGAGAGATATTAATTATCTCAACACCTAGAGATAGCTGTTATTTTAAAGATTTACTAGGAAATGGTGAAAAATTAGGAATTAATATTTCCTATGAAAATCAAGAACGTCCTAACGGTTTAGCTGATGCATTTATAATAGGAGAGAACTTTATTGGAAATTCGCCTGTTTGTTTAGTTTTAGGGGATAATATATTCTATGGTTCTAATTTTGGAAATATAGTACAAAAACATGCAAAACTTTCAGAAGGCGGATTAATTTTTGGCTGTTTAGTTAAAGACCCAAGTAGATATGGGGTAGTAGAAGTGGATGAACAAACAAATGTGTTATCTGTGGAAGAAAAGCCAGCCGAACCTAAATCTTCTTATGCAATACCTGGTCTTTATTTTTTTGATAGCAAAGTCGTAGATTATGCAAAAAAAGTTGAACCTTCTGAAAGGGGAGAATTGGAGATTACCTCTATAATTGAAAGGTATTTACAAGAAAAGAATCTAAAGGTACAGCTTTTAGGAAGAGGTTTAGCATGGTTAGATACGGGTACACATGAGTCACTTCTTGAAGCCTCTAACTTTGTAGAAGCAGTACAGAAACGCCAGGGGTTATACATATCTTGTATTGAAGAAATCGCTTATCGTCGTGGATATATTAATGAAAAACAATTAAGAAATTTAGCAAAGCCATTACTAAAAACAGACTATGGTAAGTATTTACTAGATATATTAGAAATGGATGGAATAGTCATATGAAAATTTTAATTACAGGTGGAGCAGGATTTATTGGTGGTAACTTTGTTTCTTATATGATCGACAAATACCCTACATATGAAATATATAATTTAGATGCACTCACGTATGCTGGAGATTTAGCGAAACACGAGGCCATTCGGAATTATAAAAATTATCATTTTATTAAAGAAAACATTGTGAATAGAGCGGCTATTTATTCATTATTTCAACAAGAAAGATTTGATTGTGTCGTTCATTTTGCAGCAGAAAGTCATGTTGACCGATCGATAGAAGACCCTGAAGTTTTTACCAGGACGAATGTTTTAGGGACTCAAGTGCTCTTAGATGCAGCTAATGATATTGGTATAAAGAAATTTATTCATATCTCTACGGATGAAGTGTATGGCGATTTGGAATTAGACTCAAATACTCTTTTTACAGAAACAACACCAATACAGCCAAGTAGCCCCTATAGTGCAAGCAAGGCATCTTCTGATCTTTTAGTCCATTCTTATTATCGTACGTATCATTTACCAGTAAATATTACGAGGTGTTCCAATAATTATGGACCATATCAACATGCCGAAAAGTTAATTCCGTTAACGATATCGAAGGTTTTAAATAAACAAAAAATCCCGGTCTATGGTGATGGCAAAAATGTTCGGGATTGGCTTCATGTTTATGACCATTGCGCTGCAGTAGATTTAGTACTTCATGAAGGTGTAAACGGAGAAGTATACAATATTGGTGGAAATAATGAAAAATCGAATATTGACATAGTATCTTCAATTATAGAAATGCTGGACGGATCACTAGATTTAATCGAATATGTAACTGATCGATTAGGCCATGACAGAAGATATGCCATAGATTCATCTAAAATAAGCAAATTAGGCTGGAAACCAATGTATAAATTCAATACAGGATTGGAAAAAACAATTGATTGGTATGTAAGAAATCAGAACTTTTTTAAAGAGAAGGTTAATGAAAATGGAAATGTTTAAACATCCTATATATGTTACACAACCACTAACTCCAAATATTTCTGAGGTAACAAAGGAAATTGAGAAAGTAATCGAAAGTAAGTGGTTAACTAATTTTGGTAATAAGCATGAGCTACTAGCAGAAGAATTAAAAAATTATTTAGAAGTAGACCATTTATCTTTGTTTAACAACGGAACAATGGCTCTTACTTTAGGTTTAAAAGCATTGGAGTTAACAGGTGAAGTAATTACAACTCCTTTCACTTTTCCTGCAACAGTTCAGGCATTGGACTGGAACAATTTGACTCCAGTATTTTGTGATATTGAAGAGCATTCTTTAAACATTGATCCTGATAAGATCGAAGAAAAGATAACAGATAAAACAACTGCTATCTTAGCAGTTCATGTATTTGGTAATCCTTGTAACGTTCAAAAAATACAACAAATAGCCGATAAATATGACTTAAAAGTAATTTATGATGGCGCCCATGCCTTCGGTGCACAATACAAAGGGGAACCAATTGGTAATTTTGGTGACATGACAATGTTTAGTTTTCATGCAACAAAATTATTTAATACGATTGAAGGAGGGGCATTAGTATATAGTGATGAGCTATATAGTGAGAAATTAGGTATGCTGGTTAATTTTGGATTATCAAGTCCCGAAAAAGTAGAAGTATCAGGTTTTAATGGAAAAATGAATGAAATACAAGCAGTGATTGGTCTAGGAAATTTAAGAGTATTAGAAGAAGAAAGAACAAATAGAGAGAGAATTAGGCAATCGTATGTTGATGAAATTTCAAAAATTCCAGGAATTCGTATTATAACAAATAGAAAGAATAGAGAAAGTAGCTATCAATACTTTGTAATTGAAATTAATGAAGATGAATTTGGTATATCAAGAGATGAGCTTTATTACGGACTTAAGTCGTACAACATTTTTGCTAGAAGATATTTTTATCCTTTGTGTAGTGAATTTCCTTGGTATAGAAATTTAGATTCAGCCAAACGAGGAAATTTACCTATAGCTTGGGAAAAAGTTAACCAAGTTTTAACACTACCATTCTATGGGGATTTAGAAAACGAAAAGATAAAAATAATTTGTGATGCAATTAAAGAAATACAATTTAAGAATGTGTTGTAGAAGGAGTAATATATGAGAAAAACAGCTATTATGCAACCATATTTATTTCCGTATATTGGTTATTTTCAACTTATACATGCAGTAGATACTTTTGTGATATATGATGATGTGCAATTTATTAAAAGAGGCTTCATTAATAGGAATAAAATATTAGTAAACAAGAATGAACATTTATTTACTTTTAGTGTAAAAAAAGCACCTAGAGAGTATAAAATTAATGAGAGGTTTTATTCAGAAGATTTTTATGAGCAAAAAGAGAGATTTTTACAGACAATAAGTAGAAACTACAAACATTCTAAAAATTATAGTGAAATATATGGAATATTAAATAATATCTTAGAAGTAGACATTAAGGATAATGTAGCAAAAATTAACTATTTCACTATCAAAGCTATAGCTGAATATTTAGATATAAATACTAAGTTTTTATTTTCTTCTGATTTAGATATTCCTAAGGGTTTAAAAGGACAAGATCGAATATTAACAATTAATTCATTTATGAAAAGTAGACAGTACATTAATGCGATTGGTGGGAAAGAATTATATTCAAAAGAAGACTTTTTAAAATTCAATATGGATCTTAAATTTCTTCAAACTAAACGTATAGAGTATAATCAAGACACTAACCAATTCATACCAAATCTTTCAATTATAGATGTCTTGATGTATAACAGGAAGGAAGAAGTTAAAAAGTTTTTGGATGCATATAAACTAATATGAACTACTTAAACAGACATTATATTGAAATAACAAAATAATAAGGAGTGAAATCCATGTCAACTTCTGATGAAATCAGAGAAATACAATTTGAGAAAAATATGGATTTAGAAGATTTACTGAATGAAGTTAACTCTGATTTAAGAAGTTCTGAAGAAAGATTGCTATCTGATGTGGCTACGAAGTACCCTATCATATTTGTAGTTGGGCCATTGCGATCAGGTAGTACATTAATGTTACAGTGGCTAGCTAGCACTAAACAGTTTTCTTATCCATCTAATCTCCTTTCAAGATTTTATGGTGCCCCAATAATTGGAGCAAAGATTCAAAGATTGCTTACGGATCCAAAGTTTAATTTCAGAAATGAAATTTTAGATTTTCAGTCTAGTATTGATTTTGTATCTGAAAATGGGAAAACAAAAGGAGCAATATCCCCAAATGAATTCTGGTATTTTTGGAGAAGATTTTTACCTTTCAAAGATATTGATTATTTACCTGATGATATCCTATTCGATCAGGTAGATATAGATGCCTTTAAAAATGAATTATATGGTATTTCCAATGTATTTGAAAAGCCTTTTGCATTAAAAGCAATGATTTGTAATTATAATATTGAATTCCTTAATGAATTATTTGAAAAAGCAATTTTTATTTATATTAAAAGAGATCCATATACAAATATTGAATCAGCACTTAAAGCTAGAGAACGTCAACTAGGTTCAAGAGAATTGTGGTACTCTTTTAAAATTCCTGAATATTATGAATTGAAAAAAATTAACGATCCAGTTAAGCAAACAGCCGGTCAAATTTATTGTATAAATAGAGCTGTAGAAAAGGGACTAGCAAAAGTACCAAAAAATAAAAAATTAGTTGTAAAATATGAAGAATTTTGTGAAGATCCTGAAAAAATTTATGAATCTTTAGCCTATAAAATGAAAGTGCAAGGATACGAAGTAAATGAAAAATATCATGGTCCAAAGCATTTTAATGTTACAAGAAAAGAAGTTGGAAATACAGAAATTCCTAAAGCATATAGTGAAATAGTCGAATTATTTCAAAATAAATAATCTAGCCACTATTATTATGTTTACAAGGTAAGAAATAAAAACTATCAGGAAACTTTTAGATGAAATAAACAAATATTAAATAGATAACAGGGTTTTTATTGAACCAATTGGAAATAATGACAACAACAAGTGCGCACTAGAACGTGAACACTTGTTGTAAAAGATTATTTTTTTACCATACTATTCAATATCCTCTTACCCTCAGGCGTTAAATAAACTTTACTATCGGAAAGTAATTGCTTTGCTAAATTCGCTGTCATCGGTTTTGATTGCTTTGCCAATCGCTTTCCTCCTTTCCGTTACATATCAATATAATATGTACAAGTTAAAAAGCTTGTAAGAGGAAGATACACTAATATAAATGTGGATTTTCATATAAAAAAGCAAGGGGACTTACCCCTTGCTTAAAACCCATTGATCACTTCAAAATCATACAAAAACTGTTCACTAATCTCAGAAAATGAACCTTCCTTTAATTCTAGTTCATCCTCCATCTCCATCTCCTTCAAGTTTATCTTTTTTACCGAAGAATTCACAGTCGTTTCAAATACGTACAAATCATTACCAGACCAAGATGGAAAAATATATAGGCTCTCATCACTTGTTTCCGGTACATCATACGTAGTTTCGAGTTCTCCGTTTTTGTTAAATTGATACAAGCTACCTTGTCCATCTAAGAAAAATAATTGGTTATCTGACCAGTGAATACTATTGTAGACGGAATGAGGTAAATAGGTTGACATGTTTTCATTGGAATCGAATGATAAAAAGTTATTTTCATTGACTTCACCAGTATCTTTATCGATCATCAAGACGGAATATTCCTGTTGGACATCAACGATACAATAAATGTATTCTTCCGTAACGATCATATCAGTTAAGGGGACAAGTTCGTCGGTTTGATAATCTAATGATAGCAATGGATTGTCTACTGCAGTCTCATCCAACACAATTTCATGCAGGACCATGTGTTCATCCGTTTCTTTTTCTTCTAAAATATAAAGCGAATCTTCATAGATACCTGCTGTTGTAACAAAATAGGGTAGATCTTGATACTGCATTGTGCCGTCATGTTGCCAATACAGATGAGAATGATAAGTTCCATTTTCATCATAACCACTGTTGTATAATTCGACCCGTTCTTCATCATCCATATATTCAGCGAAAATCGCGGTATATTCTTTATGTTCTCGCGTTTCTTCACTGATATCTTCATCGATCAGATAACTGTGTGATACATCATTGACGATCACGGTATCATTTTGATGATATATTTCTCCTAACTCCAAGCCTTCTGTTTCTAATACATTGGAAACATTACCGGATGAATCGATTGTATAGAGACTACCTTTTCCATTACTTTTATCTATAGAGGTAGAAAAATATAATAGACCGATTGATTCATGAATACTTTCATATTGTGTATTTCCACATCCGCCTATTAAAACGATCGATACTAGTAAAATGACATAGTGTAGAAATTTTTTCATAGACTCTCCTAAGCTTATTGAATGGTGTTATACGTAACAGTATAAGAGCTATCTCGAATGTCTGTAGGATAGACACCGAAGCCTTGATTTTTGTCTAAGTCAATGTTTGCCTCTAACATATAAGCACTCCATATTAATTTTGAACAATTTTTATCTCCATATTTACTTGTATGTCGGTTTGTCGCAAAGTTATAGGAATATGCATCTACTCCTACTCGAGAATTAGCCCAGTCAGCAGCTTTATCCCGATTTGTTTGCGAGGATTGGACAGATTGCATAACAGCATCTTTTTCGACGTTTCTGGCATTGTATTTTATTTTTCTAACACCTGTGTCAGGGATTGATTCTACGATATTAGTAGTAGTGTGATAGATTCCATTATGTCCGTGCTGGATACCTAACGTTGAGGAAGGAGTATAGAATAAGTCCCCTTTGTTTCTAGCAGGTTCTAATTTATAGGCACCGGAACTACCGCCCATAACGGAAAAGGAGGTATCTTTTTCAGAATTTTCCTGTTTGATCGCTTGGTTTAGTTCATTTAAAGCTTGTTTGGCAATAACCATTTCTGATTTTTGGGTTTCTTCTGCAGCTAAAGCAATAGCTTCTTTCACTTCTTCAGTAGTTATGCCAGGTTGTTTTTGGACAAGTTCTGCAACATAGTCATCGTACTTTACTTCTTTCGGGTCAAGATGGACACTAGCGGCAAGGGAAGGGGAGGCAACTAACATAACAATCACCAACAACGTAACAACAGAAACAAACTTCTTCATTTCATCCATTCCTCCAATCTATTATTTTACAAGTCTAGTGTAGCACCATCCATTGTAAAAAGTGTTAATGTTCTATAAAAAATAATAGATATAATGTTAATTAGTTTTAAAAAATTCAGTTTCCCCCCCTGTTTTGATTAGCTTCTTTCGTATAGGTAGTAGAAAAGGGAGAAACCAGCTGCCAAGAGAGAAAAAAGAAGATGGAGGTGAGACGTTGAAACAAGCAATGATGATCACCTGTTTGTTCTTGTTATGTGCTTGTGGTCAAGGCGAGGATGCTAGAAATGATGATGGCAATTCTGGACAAGCAGAAACAGAAGCAGTGTTGTATGAAAATGACGTTTTCCAAATAGAAGAAATAGATGGTTGGTCAGTTGATGAAGAGGCAACTGCTGAACAAGAGCAAAACGTGGTATTTTCTAATGGGACAACCAGATTAATAGTCTCGATCGTAAGCAAAGAACAAACGATTGATATCTTGAAAAAGGATGTACTAGCATCATTTTCTAAAAAAGTAGAATTAATAGAAGACGATGAGAATTACATAGCACTGCTTACGAACCGAAAAGAAAATATTCGTGGGGATGTTTACTTTTACCAAGGTTCGGAACACCAATTAATTTTTACTTATATGACACCTGAACAACATTATCAGGAAAGCAAGAATCAAATTAATGCATTCAATGAAGTCATTACTATATTTTAAATGGAGGGAATAGCAGATATGAAATTAAAAACATGGTTATCACTAGCAACTATTAGTGTATTTTTTGTAGGAAATACGGCGTTTGCAAATGAAGCAGAGGAAACGGTAACTCCTGATGAGGAATTATATGATACATCGATTTTAATTGAGGAAACAGAGCTTGCACTAACAGAGGATCAAATGGAGAGAGCGTTATTATTAGATGAGTTCGCTAATGATCGCTTAAGTGAAATAGAAGCAACTATTGAAGAAGGTAATCTCGAGGAAGCAGAACAGTTAATTGAACAATATGAGGAATATTTGGAGCGTTTAGAAAGTGAATTAGAAGAATCAGAGGAAGAGCAGGAAGCATCAGAAGAAGAAGCAAATGAAGAGGATGACGAAGTAGAAAGAGTAGAATTACCTGAAAGTGACGATAATGATGAAAATGAGCAAGGAGAAGACTCCGATGAAGAAAATCAAGAAGAAAGTGCGGAGGATCAAGATAAATCAGAAGAAGAATTAAGAGAAAGTGCCAAACAACGTACAATCAAACTTCAAGCTTTATTAGAGCGTGAAGATTTACCAGAACAAGCAAAAGCAGGTATCGCAAAAGCGCTTGAAAATCAAAAGCGTGCAGAAGAAAACTATCTAAGAGCGAAAGCGGAAAAAGCTGTATCAGACGAAGACGAAGATGAACAAGAGCAAGAAAAAGAAGAAGAAGAAAGAGAATTACAAGAGGAACGTGAAGAAGAGGCTGCAGAACAAGTTGAGGAAGAAAATGATAAAGAAGCGGAAGCTGTTGTGAAAGCTGAACAAAAACAGAACAAAGCTGAAAAGAAACAACAAAAGGCAGAAGAAAAGGCTGAAAAGAAACTACAAAAGGCTGCTGAAAAAGCAAAGAAAGCTGAGCGAAAAGCGCAAGAAAAAATAGAAAAAGCAGAAGAGAAAGCTAATAAAGCAAAAGAAAAAGCTCAAGAAAAGCGGAAAAAAGCAGAAGAAAAGGCTCAAGAAGAGCAAGAGAAAGCTGAAGAAGAAGCCGAAAAAAAGCAAGCTAAAAAAGCCCAAGAAAATCGTCAAAAGCAAGAAAAGGAAAATGGTAAACCGAATCATCAATAAGTGGGCGAAGAATTCAATAGTTGTTGCAAAATAAAACAAATTCCGACAAAATTCTCGAAAATATCTTTACCCGTCGCTATTTATAGCTTACATTAAATATAGAAATGCTTTATCTTTCTACATATTTTAAGACTGTTGAAGGGTAAAGCTTTCTTTTTTTAGTAGTGATAAGGGAGAGGAGCAGATGAAGCAAGAAGACATCGAGCATATCATCAATGAGATACAGAAAGGCAATGAGTTACGTCGAGAACAGTTGATTCAATATTACCAACCATATATATTGAGTGTGGTTGGAAAAGTATGTAACAAATTTAAAACATGGAATGATGACGAGGCGAGTATTGCCTTAATTGCCTTTAATCGTGCCATTGACACCTATGATCCTCAAAAAGGTAGAACATTTCTAAACTATGTCTATTTAATCATTCATCGAGAATTGGTTGATTTTTTCAGAAGAGAAAATCATTACCAAAACTTGATGAAAAAAGGGGATAAGCTTTTAGAAGCAAACCATGTAAAAGAGTCGGTAAAACAGTATCATCAAGATCAACGAATAAACAATATAGCTGCTGAAATTATTGATTTAGATGATCAGTTGTCACAATTTTACATACGTTTTGAAGAATTAGAAGCACATAGTCCAAAACAGAAGCGAACACGAAAGAAAGTACTGAATATTGCAGAAGAATTTATTCAGAGAGATACACTTGTCGAACAATTATTTAACCGAAAACAATTTCCGATGAAGGAATTTTTAAAGGTAGCCAATTACCGTGTCAAAACAATCGAAAAGTACCGAAAGTATATTATCGCCATTATTATTATTTTACTACATCCTGAATGGAAAAATTTACAGACGTTTTTACGTAATAAGGTAAGGGGGGAGAAAAAGTGAAGCAAAAAATCAAAGGTGTTGTCATGGAGGTTCAAGAAAATCAGGTTGTTCTAATGTGTGATGATGGTACATTTCGTAATGTTCCTCATGATCAACATGACATTCCAGCTATTGGTGAGTATGTGACATATCGAGTAAAGAAATCCCCTTTACTGTTAGGAAATAGAAAGCAAGTATTACCATTAGTAGCACTAGCTGCAATCTTACTATTTGCGATTATGAATGTTTCTCTTTTTCAACCGCAACAACCAGCTTATCTGCTTGCGGTGGATATTAATCCAAGTATGGAATTATCACTGGACGAAGATCTAGATGTGATAGAGATAACGGGATTAAATGAAGACGCAAACCGTGTCATTAAAGACTTGGACGTGAAAGGTCAAGATATTGACAAGGTGATTAATGAGATCGTTGTTCGACTAAAAAATGATAAATATTTATCCGCTGATACACCTGCCATCATTACCGCGACGTGGATTGAGTTGCAGGACCATTCCATATCAAAAGATTTACGTTCAGTGGAAGAAATATTTAATCATTCTCTTGGGGAGAATCATGTTGAAGCAGAAATGGAAGTTTATGTTGAAAATGAAGATTATTATAAAAAGGCAAAAGAGGTGGACCTTTCCGTCAATTCTTATCGAATGTACCAAGAAATGAGTAATGACGAAGTGGAAGTTGATATTAAAGATGTGCAAAATAAGTCGGTAAAAGAACTTCGTCAAATCGCTGAAAAAGAAGCTGAAAAGGCAAGCGAAAGGAAAAAATCAGAACGTGATAAGTCATCACCTTCCCCAGATAAAGAGGAAGCAGCCAAAAATACAAAAGTGGAAACGGAAAACTCATCGTCAAGGCACAATTCTAGTACTAGTGTTCCAAAAAAAGAGGATGAAAAGCAGTCTGAAAAAGAGAAGAACGGTTTCCTGTTTTCGACTCGACCTGGCTAGGTGCTTGGCAAAATATTGATCCATTTTAACAAAGTCAGGTTGTAATTCGACGATGGCCTGCAGGGAGGAAACCCCTTTCCCGACATCGTCTATAGCAATTAAATAGCCTTCTTCCTGTAATTCATGGACCGTCGTGCTGAAATAGTCTACATTTTGAATGATTTCCGATTCATTAATTTCAATCATAACTTGATTCGCTGCTAAAGTTGTTTCTCCTAATATTTTATTTAATTTCCCTAAAAAATCAGGGTCTGCTAGGTTAGTAGGAAAAACATTGATCAGAATATTTTTGTTGTTATATGTACACCGATTAATCGTATCAAATGAATGAAGCGCTTTTTTTATCGAACGCATTTCTAACTCGAAAAAACGATTGGTATGACTTGCTTTTTCGAAGAGAATTTCGGGATTCGTAAATAAATCAGTTCTCAATAATGCTTCATATCCAATAGGAGTTAAAGTATTCAAGTCATAGAGCGCTTGGAAATGGTGCTCAAATTTCTCGTTAACAATTAAATCATTGATTTTTGCAATAGACATCCATCCATCCTCCTCGAACATAACAAATGACATCATTACTATTGATCATAAAGTCTACTATGCATAGCTGTTACAATGTACCTATCATTTTACAACATTATCTATTTATTTTCTATACTAATTACAGATTTCTTAGGATAACTACCTAGCACTTTTCTTAACGCGAAAAAAAGAATAGGTGATAGAACCTATTCTTCAGCAAATTTATTCCTTTTAAGATAAAGCAGGATAAGCGATCCTACCAGTAATAGAACCCCACCAATCAATAGGATGTTAAACATAACCGTTGCAGTGCTTGGAAGTGATGAACCACTCGTTGGTTGACTATCAGTAGCGATCGGAAAGCTAGATGTTTCGGTCTCAGTGTCATCGAAAGCTGTTATAATAATTTCCGCGGTCGTCGTTAATCCTTGATATTCATTTCCTGATTCAGGCGGAAAGGTTAGCGTGAAATCTAGCTTTTCTTCGCTATTTGTTCGTAAAGGCAGTTCAGTAAGTAATGAAAAGTTGGCTAATTTATCATTAAATAAGACTTGATCACCTTGCATGATTTCTAATGATAATTGATTAAAGAAGAGTTCAGACCCTTCTATATAACGAACATCAATATCATAGATAATATCGTGATCTGTCTGATTACTTATCGTGATTTCACGCTCAGCCCAATCACCAGGTTTTAGATTATCTAGATTAAACAAATTACCATTTTCACTAAATGTACCGTCTAGATCGATAATATTCGTGTTAGTAGTCGCCTGTAGAATCGGAACAAATAAAAGGAAAAACAGTAGAATTGCACTGAAAATTATTTTCGGTTTGCTCAATTGAATTCACCCGCCTTTTTAAGGAAGCTATATGAAAGGGACATATAGCATTAATTTTTCTGAGTGTTTATAAAATATTACTTCTGTTCGATCGTTTCTTTAACTTTTGTCTCAGATGATTGTTTGACATCTAATTGAGATATCGCCTGCCAAATGGTAAATGCTGCGTAACCTAACAATAAAATACCAGGTACGATTAATAAAATGGCACTGCCCGCTTGTGAATGAGCGAAATTGACGACATATCCTAAATAAGGGATGGTGAACCCTTCATATTCGGCCACAACATTATCAGACAGAACTGGGGTCGGATCAGGCGCATTATTGTTATCGCCTTTTGTTTCATACATGATATGCTCACCGCTTTGAGTGACATCGACAACACGGTGGGTGATCAAATTTTCATCCTCGTTAATGAAGGTAATGACATCTCCTTCATTAAACCTTGTCATATCGCCACCTGGTTTTACGGCGATGATCGATCCCGTTTGAATGTCAGGTTCCATGGATCCTGATAACACAGCTTTAAGCTGGTATCCCATGATTTCAGGTTCTCCACCTGAGGCTTTTGATGAGATCGTGATAAATACGGTAAATACTAATGTTAAAAAAAGTACTGTGGTAATAAGAAAACTAATCGTGCGTCTTATTGGTTTCCATATGCTTTTTTTCATTCTTGTTCACCTTCTTTTTCAACTTGAGAATTTTCCTGTTCTTCAGCATCAACAGGTTTTTCTTTTGCTATTTTGTTAGTTACTGCTTGCTTCGGTTTGTCAGCTGTTTCTTTACTAGCTTCGCTTGAACTTGCTTGTTTCTCTTTAGGTTCAGGTTCCGTTGTTTCCTTTTTGTTATCCGTTTGTTCTGACGATTTATCTGTTTTTTCTTCTGTTTCTTTGGATGATGGCTGTTCTGTACTATCTTCTTTACTATCTTTTTCTGGTTGCTCTTCGGTTGCTTCGTCCGATTGCTCTACTAAATCTTCTTCATTAGATTCTTTTTCTAGATCTTCACTCTCTAATGATTCAACCTGATCAGCTTGTTTTTCTTTCTCGTTCTTTTTATCTTTCTCCGGACATTTCACTTTTATCTTTTCGCTCCAAATAACTTTTTCTGCTTCCCCTTCATAATCAGGATGCTGATAAGCTTTTACTACGTAAAATCCCTCTTCTTCAGTTTGATAAGATATCGTGGTAATTTCGCCAGCTTGCATAGCTTCTAACGTACCTTCTGATATTTTTTCACCATTTTTGGGATTGCCGTTCTCGACATAAAAGATTTCATAGTTGGTCGGGCCGATCATGCTGTAACCATTGTTTTTAATTTCTACTGAAAATTCTACTGGAGGACAGGCATCATTGAGATTTTGATTTCCTTTTCCAGTAAAAAGCAAATCACTTCCGTCCCACCATGATCCAGCCGGTATCGAAAAATTTACTGCACTCGAATGATTAAAAAAAGCACTAGTATTGGAGGTCAGTTGAGATATAGAAAACAAGGCGGCATATAAAATGATTAATATTTGCACCGCTATGATTCCCTTTTTATATTTGTTTCGATACTTTATGATTCGTTTACTTCTCATAGCCATTCCTCCATCTTGAAAAATTTATTTATTTTCGCGAACATACAAACTGGTTATACATTCACGGTAATAAATAAAAAAGGTTGGAAAGGTGAGGTTGTCTCACCTTTCCATGAAAATTATCTAGCTTCGCCTGCTTCTTGGTTAGCAGTGAATGTCCATTCAAGTTCTAAAGAGTCCCCTTGGAATTCGTTTTGGTCCTCGCCATTATCAACAAATTCGAATTGAACGTAAAGCGTGTCACTATCACCAGCTTCTAGTCCACCTCTTTCTTCAAGCCATGGTACAAAGACATTATTTGCTACCGTATCAGGGGACATATCTTTTAGTTCGGAAAGAGTCGTAAAGAATACAATCTGGTCAGGAGATACCGGACCTAAAGTAGTTTTATCAGCATTCCAGAAGAAATTAACACGAATGTGATCACCGAAATCCTCTACATTGTTTCCATTCGCATCCGTTACTGTATAATCTGTGTCAAGAATTACCTCTGAAATATTTAATGAACCATCATTAATAAGCTCAAAAGAACGGTTCATCCAATCACCGGGCTTTAAATTGTCTACATCGATAATAGTAGTAGGATCTACTGATAAATCTAATGTACCAGCTGCGAATGTATTGTTCGTAACTTCAGTATCATTAAAATACGCATATGTACCTCCTCCCACTAACGCTAAACCAAGTGCCGCTGACGCTACGCCCATACCTAATTTCTTTTTTAAAGACATAAATAAATCCTCCCTTATATTTTGTTCTTTATTAAGAACTACAATTGCATTGTACATCTAGATATACTTTTTTAAAAGTCCGAAAAAAGGGGAAAATCCGCCTTTTTGATCGTTATAAAGAACAAATGCTTTAAAATCCTTTGAAAATCAATGAATTTTAGAATTTTAGATATTTTTTGTTCTTCAGAAAGAACGATAGCTGATAAAAAACAGACATGCTATTCAACATGTCTGCATTTCCTTTAATGTCGTTTATTCAACCAAAGAACACCGGATTTTGCCAAGCGTGGTAAAAGTCCTGTTACTGGTTGACGGTACATATTTCCGAACCCGTCTGATTTACCGAGCGAACCGAGCTGCCCTTTTAGCTTAATTTCTCGAGGTTTACGTGGTTCATTGCCTGTTAATACATTCGAAAGAATATCACCGATTTGTTCCCCTTGAATCCCTGCAAGCTGGGCACTTGGAGAATAATCAGATACAACACAGTCACCAACAACATAGACATTAGGACTGGAAGGGACTTGATAAAATTCATTGACGATAATTTTTTCATGACGATCCTTTTCGAAAGGGAGGCTGCGTACCAAATAATGAGGTCGCACCCCTGCTGTCCAAATGATGACATCACTTTCGATACCTTCACCATTATTATAGAAGATACCTTCTGCAACTAATTCTACATTACTGTGATGTAAGATTTTTACTTCGTTTTTGCGGAACCAATCTTCTACATAGGTTTGGATTTTTTCATCGAATGCGGACAAGACAGATGAACCGCGATCTAATAAGCGAATATTCAAATCTGGTCTACTTTCTCTAATTTCAGATGCAACCTCAATCCCACTTAAACCGGCACCAACAACAGATACTTGACTATATGCAGGCAAATTATTAACTTTTATGCTTGCCTGACGTGCTTTCGCGATTGTTTGGACACTTTCGGTATATTCCATTGCACCTTGAATACCGTGATAATTATCTTCACAGCCTAACCCGATTAACAAGTAGTCATATTCGACAGGTACTTCATTGTCTTTCAGGCGAATCTGTTCGTTTTCTGTGTTAATCTCTACAATTTCACCAAATATGTATGTGATTTGTTCATGTATCGGGAAGTCAATGCGAACTTCCTTGTCTGATTTCGTACCTGCAGATATCGCATAAAATTCAGTTTTTAATGAATGATATGGATTACGATCAATCACTGTCACCTGCACATCACTCGGTATACCGTTATCAATTAATTGGTGTAAGGCGTTCATTCCCCCGTAACCGCCACCGATTAAAACAACCCTTTTCATCTTTTCAAAACCCCTGTCTATCATAAAATCGATGTTCATTAAAGATAGTTTCCCAATCTTATCTATAATTAGACTACCAAAATTAGTGCAATAAAACTATACAAAACCATAAAAAATCTGGATAAATTAAAATGTTTGATTATTCTGAAAATGTAATGGAAATTTTTTGCCTATTAGTTGAAGAAATGATATAACTGTAGCATAGTATCTTGTAAGCGCACACATATTTGTAAAGGGGTTTTTAATTGATGGAATTAACGGAAATTCAACAGATAACGAGCAAAATAAAAGCGAATGTCAATCAGGTTGTAGTAGGGCAGGGGGATACAATTGACCTGCTATTAGTGGCGATGATTTCCTCGGGGCATGTTCTTCTGGAGGATGTACCGGGAACAGGAAAAACGCTGATGGCAAAATCATTGGCAAAATCATTGGCGGGGGATTTCAAGCGGATTCAATTCACCCCCGATTTATTGCCAACTGATATTACTGGTATCCATTTCTACAGCCAGAAAAAAGGCGAGTTCGAATTTCGTCCGGGACCGATTTTTACCAATATATTATTAGCAGATGAAATTAATCGTGCGACACCACGAACACAGTCCAGTTTACTGGAAAGTATGGAAGAGCGACAGGTAACGATTGACGGAAATACACATACATTAGCAAAGCCTTTCTTAGTTATCGCCACACAGAACCCGATCGAAAGTCAAGGTACCTTCCCATTACCGGAAGCACAGTTAGACCGTTTTTTATTAAAAATCAATATGGGTTATCCAAGTCGAGAGCAAGGCCTGGAGATTCTTAAGCGATTCAAGGCGGAGAATCCATTAGATGCATTGCAGTCGATTGTTAATGTGGATGAGATTGTGAAGATGCAGGAAATATATAGTGAAGTGGACATTAGTGAAGATGTGCTTGGTTATTTGATTGATGTGGTAGAACAGACACGCGAGCATGACAGTGTAGCGTTGGGTGTTAGCCCTCGAGGAAGCCAAGCATTGTTAAAAGCAGTACAGGTATATGCGTTATTACAAGGCAGAACGTATGTGATTCCCGATGATATTAAGAAAATGGCAAAGCCTGTTTTAGGCCATCGTATTGTCCTTGCCCAAAGGATTGGTGTGAAGCAGGGAGAAGTCGATAGTGTACTAAATGATGTTTTACGTCAAGTTGCTGTTCCTACAGAGTCTGAAAAGGAACTGATCCGAGAATGAATATAGCCTGGATCATTGTAGTACTACTAATCATTATTTTCTTACAAGGTATGCTGTATAGTAAGTTTGGGTTAAAAGGAATAACATATCAACGTGCTTTTAAGCAGGATGCGGTCTTTGAAGGAGAAACAATCGAAATGGTTGATGAAATTGCCAACAAGAAACTGCTGCCTATTCCATGGATCCGCTTAGAATCGAAAATGAGTCCCTATCTCATTACCCAATTGAAAAAAGAGCAACTGCAGCAGGGAGAAATGTTCCATCGTACACTGTTCAGTTTGTTACCCTACCAAAAAGTAACACGCCGACATCGGTTGATCGGAGCGAAACGGGGCTATTATCCTTTAAACACCGTTTCGGTTACAACAGGGGATGGTATCGGTTTTGGTGAAGTTTTTGATTCTTTTGAGGCAAGTACAGCGGTCACCGTATATCCGAAACTGGTACCATTGGAAGATATTCCGTTACCATCCCATAGCTGGTTAGGAGATATTACTGTAAAAAGATGGATCGTCGAGGACCCTTTTTTACAAGCAGGGATTAGAGAGTACCAGCAAGGAGATCCACTCAATTCGATTAACTGGAAAGCAACTGCAAGAACACAATCATTACAAATTAATAAGAAGGATTTCACCGCTGATCATCATCTAATGATCTACGTTAATTTTGATACGAACGAAGATATCCGAATGCCGATTGAACAACCTGAAATGGTGGAGAAAGGATTATCCTATGCAGCTTCTTTAGCGAACTATGCGATAGAACAGGGGATTTCTACCGGTTTCGGCTGTAATGGTTATTTTGTCGAACCATTTACGAATACAACAGATCGGATCAAACCGTCTGTACGTGTGGCACCATCGAACAGTGGTCAGCAAATAGCATATATTTTAGATGCCATCGCAAAAGTGAAGATGGACCGTAGCCGAAATTTTCGTGCCTTTTTGCAGGAAGATATTGACCAAGGGCTAACCAAGACAGATATGATTATTTTTGCTATTAGAAGAACGGAAAAAATGGAAAAGCAGATTGCTCAGTTAGAAGGCCTCGGCAATGCAGTAGAATTGGTTATAATTGGTGAAGAGCAAGAAAAGGGGGCAGAGGCCGATGCCAGCTAAACTAAAACAACATATTCCCCCGATTATGCACGGAGTGATTGAGTTTATCGGATTCTTCCCGGTGTTCTTAATCATAGGTATTCTTGTTTTTGCTGAGCCTGATTTGTACTATTGGTTTCTGTCTTTACTTCTTTTATTTACTGTCTCTTATTTTGTTCGTTGCTGGCTAAATAATCGCGGGAAGGTACTGATTAGTGCAGCGGTTATCACTATGATCATCAGTTGGAGTGTATCACCAACTATTTGGGCATTTATTCCTGGACTGCTGTTCAGTCTAGTCATTTCTTATCGGGGAATTCAGCACGCTGAAAACGAATGGCAAGATATTTTACCGAGTAGGATCTTTTGGGCAGTGAGCATGCCTGTCTATTTCGTTGGTTACCTTGTTTTTATTAATATTGATTCCTTGGAAGGATACCAACATTGGATCAGTTATCCGGGCTTTTTGTTTATCATCATCATGTTATTTATCACCAATCAAGAGCATTTGCATAAAGAGTCGCTAGCTAAAGATAAGCAGAAAAAAATGGCTCCAGAAATTATAAAATTAAATCGAGTATATTTAATCATTACTCTGTTAGTTGTATTTGCGATCACCAATTTCCAAGTTGTCCAATCAGCGCTTTATCATGGTGTACGATCGATCATTCAGTCGATTATGTGGCTTGCTTCATTGTCTGAAAATGATAATGAAATCATCGAGGAGCCCCAACAAGCTAATGAAATGCCTGCATTTCCAACTGCAGAAGAACAGGAGCCTTCTAGGTTTGCGGAGTTGATGGATGCGTTAACATATATTATGGGATTAGTACTAGTAGCAATTTTGATTCTCTTGTTTATTGCAATTCTTTTTAAGAAATTCCGCAGATTGCTAATTAGAGCAATCCTTTCATTATGGAGAATGATTCAACAAGTATTCGGAAAGAAACATGTAGCAGAAACAGCGACAGACTATCAGGATGAGAAGGAAAACCTTTTTGACTGGAAGAAATGGCGAAAAGAAAATCAGGAAAAAATAACGGAAGCCTTCCGTCAAATAACGAAAAGGAAGCCGAAATTTGAACGATTGACAAACGAAGAAAAAGTGCGATTTCTATACCGCCGTATTGCCCGTGATGTAAAAAAGCAAGAAAAATGGCGTGAATCGCTGACTGCACATGAAGTATTAGCATTAACGGAGAAAAATCAGCAATTAGAACTATTAGAAACATTGTATGATAATGTCCGATACGGAAAAGGAATTATTCGTCAAGATAACCTTCAACAATTACAAGAAATATGGAGGTATATGAATTTTAATAAATAGCTGCTTATGATAAGCAGTTATTTTGCTTGTCCTAAAAAATATATTGATATTTATTAAATATATTATTACTTTATCCGATAATAGTATTAAAAGGTTATCAAAAAAGGACGTGGGATAATGAATAATATGCGTGTTACCGGCTTTGCTAGTGGTATGGATATCGATTCGATGGTTAGAGATTTAATGAAAGCTGAACGAATGCCGTTACAGCGAATGGAACAACAAAAGCAGGAACTAGAGTGGAAGCGCGACTCGTATCGTGAAATGAACACTTTACTACTTGATTTCAGTTCAAAACTTACACAAATGAAGTTAACGACAAATTATCGAGCTAGACAAGTCTCTTCAACAAATGAGGATGCTGTCACTGCTACAGCTTCAAGTGCTGCAAGCCAAACTTCCTTTTCGCTAACAAAAGTAGACCAACTTGCTAAATCTGCCTCTTGGGTGAATGAGGGAGCTATTTCAGCTGATTCTACAAATAAAATAGATGCGAGTAAAAGTTTAATCAATGAATCTAGCAAATTAGCTAGCCCTGTTAATTGGGATCAAGGCGTGATTAAAAATAAGACAGTAGATATTGATGCAGCAACAACTACTGTTTCATTAGGTGAAACTTTAAAAACTGATTCATCTTTGAGTGTCGAAGTGAATGGTAAAGGTTTTAAACAGTCTACCGATCTAGCTAATTTAGCAGAAAATGAATTTTATGTTGACTATGCTACTGGTGACATTACTTTTGCCGATGGTGTATTGAAAAAAGGTGATACAGTTGGAACCCAATATGTTACAGATACAAATACAGTAGCCAAAACGATAAGTGAAGATGTAAAAGCAATCAAAATTGGTGCAACTTCTATTGCTACAGAGGATGCAGACGGGAATAATTTTGCGGATAATTTTAATTTTAATTATGATAATACGAACTATAAAATTGATTTAAGTTCTCAAAATGGTGAGGTATATACCTTAGTAGATGAAAATGATCCGTCTGTATCAATTGGTAAAATAAATGTCGCAACGGGAACAATTGCGTTAGATGCAGCAACAACTGCAGAGAAGGACATAACTGTGGATTATCAGCAAAATTATACATCCTTTGGTGTAGGCGCAAATACCAAAGATGGGGAGTCCTATAAACAATTTTTTGTAACGGGAAATCAATCGCTAAATCAAGTCGTTAATAAAGTGAATAATGCGGATATAGGTGTATCAATGATGTATGATTCATTTTCAGATCAATTGACTCTAAGAAGAAGTGAGACAGGTGACTTTGTTGCTGGTGAAGATGACATTAGTGTTTCAGGCGATTTTATTAAAAGTACTTTAGGTTTTACAGACGCAAAAACGAATTATACGGAAGGACAAAACGCTAAGTTTACTATTAACGATTTAAATACGGAACGTCATAGTAATACATTTCAAATTGACGGTGTAACCTTTAACTTAAAACAGACATTTGACGGATCAGCTACTGGTACAGATCAACCAGTAACTGTCAATGTATCAAACGATTCAGAGGCAGTATATGATAATATTGTAGAATTTGTTGAATCATATAATGAACTAATCGAAACTTTAAATGGGAAAGTTACGGAGCAGTATCACAGAGATTATGATCCATTGACAGATGAACAAAAAGAATCCCTATCGGAAACCCAACAAGAAGAATGGACAGAATTAGCAAAAAGTGGTCTGCTAAAGAATGATGCTATTTTACGAGATACTTTAACCCAAATGCGTAGAGATTTCTATTCACCTGTTGATAATGGTGGAAGCAGTGTAATTAACCAGCTTTCAGAAATTGGTATAACAACTACTGCAAACTATATGCAGGGTGGAAAATTAGAAATAAATGAAGCGAAGTTAAAGGAAGCAATTGAATCAGATCCACAAGCAGTAGAAAATTTGTTTCGCGGAGATGGTTCTGAATATGGTGACAAAGGAATTATACGTCGATTAGATGAAACAATTGATGGTGCAAGAGATCGCATTACGGAAAGAGCAGGAAGAGCAACTTCCACTAACTATCAATTTACTTTGGGGCGAAATTTAAACCAAATTGAAGAACAAATAACTCGTTTTGAAAATAGGTTAACACAAGTAGAGGAGCGGTATTGGAGTCAATTTACAGCAATGGAGCAAGCGATGCAAAAGGCAAATCAACAGGCTGCATATATGCAACAACAATTAAGTGGAATGAGTATGCGATAGTAAAGCAACCTTCTGAAAGGGGGCTCTAATATGGATATAGCAGCAATGTCAATTGCGATGAATCAATCTCAAGTGAAGCAACAAGCAAGTGTTTCCTTGATGGACAAAGCGCTAGATCAAGCAGAATCTCAATCTAGTGATATGATCAAGATGCTGGAGTCATCTATGCAACCACATCTTGGTAGTAACATTGATATCAAAGGTTAATATGGGGAAAAGGAATCTAAGTGAAGGTCACTTAGGTTCCTTTTGTGCTAAGGTAAGAAAGTATAAAATTAGGGTATTTGTCTAGCTTCCTGCGCCCAGAAACTAAACGACTTCACGAATTGTCTTACGATAAGTCATCATCTCTTCGCTTTTCTCAGTGATTTCTTTATCTCAATTAATTCGTGCTAGTCGCCACGTTTCTATACCGGGTACTCTGCACTTTTCTTATTAAGAATATTGCAAAAGCACTAAACCTTTTATCGAAGATTCCGATATTAATAGAAACAATTACATAAGGAGATGAAATTTGTCATGGAAGTTGGTAAAATGATCACTGGATCTCCACTCATGCAACAGACTGAATCTACGCTTGAATTATCCACATCCGCAAGAGAGCGATCCAATAACCATGAACAAACAAAACAACAATTATTAAACGGGAACGGTGAGTTAAATAAAGACCAATTACAAAGTATGGTAGATGGGCTTAATTCCTTTCTAGAACCATCTAACACTAGTATTCGGTATGAATTACATGATAAATTAGATCGGTATTATGTAACCATTGTAGATCGAGATACAGAGGAAGTCGTTAAAGAAATTCCGCCTAAGAAAATGCTCGACGTCTATGCATCAATGGCAGAATTAATGGGATTTATCGTAGACGAAAAAATATAGGAACAATGAATAGAGGAGCGTACGTTTTATGGCTTATCAACAATATCAAGCATATCAAAACAATTCCGTTAACACGGCATCACCAGGTGAATTAACATTGATGTTATACAATGGCTGCCTTAAATTTATCAAACAGGCAAAGAAGGCCATAGAATCACAAAATTATCAATCTAAAAATGAAATGATCCAGAAAACGCAGGATATTATCCGTGAATTAATGGTAACGTTAGATCAAGATGCTCCTATAGCAAAAGAGATCATGCCTTTATATGATTTTGCATATCATGCGTTAACCCAAGCAAATATCAAAAATGATCTGGAGCAATTGGAACAGGCCCGAGAAATAATCGAGAATTTCCGAGATACATGGAAAGAAGTGATTAAACAAGAACGTATTCGACAGCATGGACAAGGTGTTAATTCATGATAGACTCACTGAACAAATATATCGATAAAACCAAAATTATGTTGCAATTGTTAGCAAAGCCATTAAATAATGAGCAACGAGAAAATGCGATTAATAGAATAACCCAGCTAATCGATGATCGTGAAGCACTAACAAAAGACATAAAACCTCCTTTTTCTTCAGAAGAGCAGGAATTAGGTAAACAAGCGATCGAACTCGATCAGCAACTTAATCATGAATTAACAAAGGTATTCCAACATATAAAAAAAGACATGCGTAATGCAAAAAAACAATCGCGCTCTAATCATTCATATTTAAATCCATATAAAAATGTCGCAAGTTTTGACGGCAGATTTTTAGATTCAAAGAAATAACCATTGCAAACGGTGCAGTGGTTATTTTTTTGCGGATCAAGTCGTCCTTTTTTGTGAACATACCTGCCGAACGTTAAGAAATTGTAAAAATATTATGAAATTTATTCACAATTTACTCGTTTAATTTTTACAAACTGTGGTATTATAGATATATAGCTTATTATAGCTTGATAGTTTGAAAGGAGGACACTTTCATGAAATATAACATCCGAGGAGAAAATGTAGAAGTGACAAGTGCCATTAAGGAGTATGTCGAACGGAAAATAGGTAAATTGGAAAGATATTTTGACACTCCGCCCACTTCTGATGTAAATGTGAATATAAGTGTCTATAATGATGAGCAACAAATCGAAGTAACGATTCCAATGACAAATTTATTACTGAGAGCAGAAGAAAATCATATTGATTTATACGCTGCAATCGATCTTGTTGTTGACAAACTAGAAAGGCAAATTCGTAAGCATAAAACAAAAGTAAATCGTAAATTCCGCCAGCAAGGTGCACCAAAGCACGTATTTGCGGAACTCGAAAGGGAAGCAGTTCAAGTAAAAGAAGCAGAAGAATTGGAAGATGATGAAATAGAAATCGTTAGAACGAAGCGTTTTGATTTAAAACCAATGGATTCTGAAGAAGCAGTGTTACAAATGGATATGTTAGGACACGCATTCTTCGTTTTCGAAAATTCAGATACAGGGAATACCAATGTTGTATATAAACGCCGTGACGGCAAATATGGCCTGATCGAACCAAGTTAATTATACTTAACTACAATGGATATCATAAAGAGAAAGCCGTTTCGAATGAATCGAAGCGGCTTTTTTGTTGATTCAAACTATTCAAATGTAATCTTTTCTTTTTCATCCAAAAAATGCAAAATTGCTTTTTTAAAGAACATAAATTAATCAAAACAAGAAAACATACAAATAAAAAACTTGTTTTCTACTACCTCCAAATTATGAAAATCAAAAAACAGCCATTTTGCTTTGCGATTGAGTTGTGTTATAAAAAGGGTAGCTCCTTTTTATGGGGGAGGTATCACCCCCACTCTTCCTTTCAATTGAGAAGCAATCATCACCCCTCCGATTGCTTCTCCTTTCTTTTAGAGGTTGTTCAAAAAGTCACCAAATGATAAGCGGCGAATCTATTTGTTGGCTTGCTTCTCCGTTCCTTGGAAAAGAAGAACACTTTTCCGACGTGCGATGTAGTTCTATGAAGCTTTCCTTTGTGCTCACGTATATAAAAGCATACGTTCCACTACTCGAAACTTCACCACCTCGACCTTCTTGCTTCTAAATTGGCAACTTTTTGAACATGCACTTTTAGCGGATTATTGTAATTTTTATCATCCAAGTGTTATGATAGAGAATGGAAATTTATTTTAGAAAACATGTATCGATTTTAAGATAAAGAGGAGCGGCTACAATGCGTGGATTATTAAAAAAAGTATTCGGTGATGGTAACCAACGTCAACTCAAAAGTTTAGAAAAAATTGCAGATGAAATAGAAGCGTTAGAGCCATCGATACAGCTATTATCTGATGATGATTTAAAAAATAAAACGGAAGAATTCAAGGAACGCTATCAAAATGGTGAATCCTTAGACGACCTACTAGTTGAAGCATATGCCGTAGTTCGTGAAGCAGCGAATCGTGTGTTAGGCATGCGACCATTTTATGTACAACTAGTCGGTGCGATAGCGATGCATAATGGCAATATTGCAGAAATGAAGACAGGGGAAGGGAAAACGCTCGCTTCCACGATGCCCGCATATTTAAATGCGATAACCGGTAAAGGTGTCCATATTATCACAGTCAACGACTACTTAGCTGATCGTGATGCCAGAGAAATGGGAGAATTATATCAGTTTTTAGGCTTAACGGTCGGATTTAACCAGAACGGAATGCCTAAAGAGGAAAAAAGAGAAGCCTATAATGCAGATATCACCTATGGTACAAATAATGAATTTGGTTTCGACTATTTGCGTGACAATATGGTGTTATACAAAGAACAAATGGTACAACGCCCATTACACTTTGCCATTATCGATGAGGTCGACTCGATTTTAATTGATGAGGCACGTACTCCCCTCATTATTTCTGGTACGGCGCAAAAATCGGCAAGCATGTATCAGCAAGCGAATTCTTTTGTTCGCACATTAAAAAATGAAGAAGATTATACGTATGATGAAAAATCAAAAGGTGTACAGTTAACAGAAGAAGGGATGAATAAGGCAGAACGTTTCTTTAACATTGAGAATCTCTTTGACTTGAACCATGTCACATTGATGCATCATATTAACCAAGCTTTAAAAGCGCATGTTGCAATGCACCGTGATACGGACTATGTTGTGGAAGAAGACCAAGTAGTGATTGTCGATCAATTCACTGGTCGTTTAATGAAAGGTCGTCGTTATAGTGATGGTTTACACCAGGCGATTGAAGCAAAAGAAGGCTTACAAATTCAAAACGAGAGCATGACCCTAGCTTCGATTACATTCCAAAACTATTTCCGTATGTATGAGAAGCTTGCTGGTATGACTGGTACCGCGAAAACAGAAGAAGAAGAATTCCGCAATATTTATGCAATGGATGTTGTGGCGATTCCGACGAACAAGCCGATCATCCGTGAAGATAAAGCTGATTTAATTTACAAAACGATGGAAGGTAAGTTTAGAGCGGTTGTTGAGGAGATAAAAGAACGTTATGAAAAAGGTCAACCAGTATTAGTTGGTACAGTAGCGGTTGAAACGTCAGAATTGATTTCTAAACTGTTGAAAAAAGCTGGTGTAAAACATAATGTGTTAAATGCGAAAAATCACTATCGTGAGGCTGAAATTATTGAAAATGCCGGTCAGAAACACGCCGTAACGATTGCTACCAACATGGCAGGTCGTGGTACCGATATTAAATTAGGTGATGGTGTGAAAGAGTTAGGTGGACTTGCTGTTATTGGTACAGAGCGTCACGAGTCTCGCCGTATTGACAACCAGTTACGTGGTCGTTCCGGTCGTCAAGGGGACCCAGGTGTAACACAATTCTATTTGTCAATGGAAGATGAGTTAATGCGTCGATTCGGATCCGACAATATGAAAAATATGATGGAACGACTTGGGATGGATGATACTCAGCCGATTGAAAGTAAAATGGTATCACGTGCAGTAGAATCCGCACAAAAACGGGTAGAGGGTAATAACTTTGATGCACGTAAAACGATTCTTTCGTATGATGACGTATTACGTCAACAGCGTGAAATTATTTACAAGCAACGATTTGATGTCATTGATTCTGATAATTTACGTGAAATCGTTGAACAAATGATACAAACAACCGTGGAAAATGCTGTTAATACCTATATGACAGAGGATATTCCAGAGGACTGGAACCTAACTGGTTTAATCGAGTATATCCATGCTACTCTACTTGAAGAAGAATGGATTACCGAAGATGATCTGAAAGGTAAAGAAAAAGATGAAGTAACCGACTTGATCATGGCCAAAATCAAGGAAAAATATGATCAAAAAGAAGAAGAATTTACGTCAGAGAGAATGCGTGAATTTGAAAAAGTCATCGTTCTTCGTACAGTTGATACGAAGTGGATGGACCATATCGATCAAATGGACCAGCTTCGCCAAGGGATTCATTTGAGAGCCTATGGTCAAAATGATCCACTGCGCGAATACCAGATGGAAGGTTTCGCAATGTTTGAACAGATGATTGATGTCATAAATGAAGAAGTAGCGAAATACGTAATGAAAGCACAAATTCGTGAAAACTTAAAACGAGAAGCAGTAGTGAAAGATACCCAAGCTGTTTCAGGTGGCGATCAACAGAAGAAAAAAGTGAAAAGACCGTTTGTCAAAGCACAAACAGTAGGTCGTAATGAACCTTGCCCGTGTGGCAGTGGTAAGAAATATAAGCATTGTCATGGAAGATAAGGTTAAATGAGGTGGAAGAAAGATGGAACTAGTAGAAATTAAACAAGAATTAGACAAAATGGCTAAGCGATTAGCGGACTTCAGGGGGTCTCTTTGACTTAGAGGCAAAGAGAGCCCGGATCGCAGAATTGGATGAGATGATGACAGATCCGAGTTTTTGGGATGATCAACAAGCAGCCCAGAAAATAATCAATGAGGCAAATGGTTTAAAAGAGTTAGTGCAAGCTTTTGATAAAAACGAAGAATCATTGGAAAATGCAGAAGTTTCTTATGAATTAGTCAAAGAAGAAAATGATGACGACCTTCGTGAGGATTTGGAAAATGAAGTACAATCTCTTACCGATGCACTTAATCGATTTGAATTATTTATCCTTTTAAGTGAACCATATGATAAGAATAATGCCATATTGGAATTACACCCAGGTGCAGGTGGTACGGAATCACAGGACTGGGCAAGCATGCTTTTACGTTTGTATACAAGGTGGGCAGAATCTAAAGGATTTAAAGTAGAAACATTGGATTATCTACCAGGTGAAGAGGCAGGGGTCAAAAGTGTTACCCTGCTAATCAAAGGTCATAATGCCTATGGTTATTTGAAAGCAGAAAAAGGGGTGCACCGTCTTGTCCGAATTTCACCGTTTGATTCATCCGGACGTCGCCATACATCGTTTGTCTCCTGTGATGTAACTCCAGAATTGGATGATGATATTGATATCGATATTAATACTGAGGATTTAAAAATAGATACGTACCGTTCGAGTGGTGCGGGTGGCCAGCACGTTAACACAACTGACTCTGCTGTCCGTATTACCCACTTACCAACAAACACAGTAGTAACGTGTCAGTCAGAAAGGTCGCAAATCAAAAACAGAGAGCAAGCAATGAAAATGTTAAAAGCGAAATTGTATCAATTAGAAATTGAGAAACAACAACAGGAAATGGCTGCAATTCGTGGAGAACAAAAAGAAATCGGTTGGGGCAGTCAAATACGCTCTTATGTCTTCCATCCATATTCCATGGTAAAAGATCACCGTACAGATTATGAAACAGGAAACACACAAGCGGTAATGGATGGAGAAATAGACAACTTTATTGATGCTTATCTACGATCTGTAATGAATTAATAAGACAATCTTAGCGCACCTAGTTTCTGGGTGCATGGTGTAAAAACTACGAGCAAAAGGGGAGGCTCTCCTTTTGCTCGTTTTACTGTGTAATAAACAAATGAGGAGTGATGCAAACATGATCGCAAGATATCGAAGAAAGCAAATGCCGAATGGCTTACGGCAAATTTTAGATTATTCTTTTGTATTAATCGGTGCATTTTTTGTCGCCATCGCGTTTAACCTTTTTCTATTACCTAATAATATCGCGTCAGGTGGTGTAGCGGGGGTTAGTACAATTACAAAGGCCGTTTTCAATTGGGAACCATCGATTGTGCAATGGGGATTGAACATTCCGTTATTTATCGCAGGCATTGTTATTTTAGGAAAAAATTTCGGTGCGAAATCCCTTGTTGGTACGATAATTTTACCATTTTATGTATTTTTGACGAGAAATCTGCAACCAGCGACGGCAGATCCACTGCTGGCAGCTATTTTTGGTGGGATGATCGTCGGAATAGGGATTGGCATTGTCTTTCGCGGAAAAGCTTCTACAGGTGGAATGGATTTAGCAGCACAAATATTACATAAATATACTGCGTTGCCCCTTGGTATATGTTTAGCGGTGTTTGATGGCTTAATCGTTTTAACAGCGTCCTTTGTTTTCTCGATTGAAGAAGGTTTATATGCACTAATCGGTTTATTTATTACGAGTCGAACGATTGACTTTGTGCAAGTAGGTCTAAATACCTCTAAGAATGTTATGGTTATAACGAATCAACCTGAAGAAGTTCGTCGAATTTTGTTGAATGATATTGATCGGGGTGTTACTATTTTTAAAGGATCTGGTGGTTACACAGATGAGGATCGAAAAGTATTAATGTGTGTCGTACAGCAAAATGAATTCAGTAAAACGACGCGTGCTGTCAAATCGATAGATCCTGATGCTTTTGTTATTGCAATGAATGCCACAGAAGTGCTTGGAGAAGGTTTCAAACGATGATTTCCATTAATTGGTTTATATACCTAGACTTAGGTATGAAAGTTATGGTTTCTTAACATCTTGAAATAAAATTGTAATAAAAATTAAGGTAAAAAATATCGAAAATGATGTTATAATGTAGACAGTGTGGAATAGATCGTCGAAATTTGATTGGATCATTCGAGGAAATGTTAGATAAAACGATAAAAAGGTGATTACTTTATGATAAAAATGCAAGAGGTATATATGACTTATCCTAATGGGGTTGTTGCTCTTAATGGAGTGGATGTAACCATTGAGCAAGGAGAGTTTGTCTACATAGTCGGACAAAGTGGTGCTGGGAAATCAACCTTCACCAAAATGTTATTTCGAGAAGAGGTACCAACAAAAGGTTCCGTTGTTGTGAACAATACAGATATAACAACACTAAAGTGGAAGGAAGTACCTTATTTCCGAAGAAATATAGGTGTTGTCTACCAAGATTTTCGTTTATTACCTAAATTAACAGTTTATGAGAATATTGCGTTTGCTTTGGAGGTAATTGAAGAATCACCAAAGAACATTCGTAAACGGGTGATGTCTGTACTAGATCAAGTAGGGTTAAAAAATAAGGCCCGTTTTATTCCGGATGAGTTATCAGGTGGAGAACAGCAGCGTGTCGCTATTGCAAGAGCGATGGTAAACCATCCTGCTTTATTAATTGCAGACGAGCCTACTGGTAATTTAGACCCAGAAACATCATGGGAAATTATGCGAATACTAGAAGAAATTAATGCAAGTGGTACAACGATTTTAATGGCAACGCACAGCAAAGAAATTGTGAATACAGTAAAAAGACGTGTCATTGCTATGGAAGACGGTATGATTGTACGTGACGAGCATCGAGGAGAGTATGGATATGAAGTTTAGTACGTTAAAGCGACATTTCAAAGAAGGTGCTAGGAACACGTGGCGCAATGGTTGGATGACAATCGCATCTATTGGTGCTGTAACGACCACGTTAATTCTAGTCGGGGTATTTCTTGTATTAATGCTGAATTTAAATCACATTGCGAACGAGTTGGAAGATGATGTTCAAATTAAAGCATTAATCGAGGTAACTGCTGAAGAAAGTGATGTAGATCAATTAGAAAAAAATATTAGCAGCATTTCTGGTATTGAAAGTATAGATTTTTCGACCAAAGAAGAAGAACTGGAGAATTTAATTGACAGCATGGGGGAACAAGGACAAGCATGGGGGTTATATGAACAAGATAATCCGTTAAATGATGTCTTCATAGTGAAAGCGGAGGATCCGCTTGAAACAGAGAGAATTGCAGCGGAAATTGAAGAGTTTGATTCTATTTATCGCGTGAATTACGGACAAGAATACGTCGATACCCTATTTAAATTTAATGAATATGCTAGAAACGTAGGACTAGTTTTGATAGCAGCACTAGTATTCACTGCCATTTTCTTAATTTCTAATACAATCAAAATTACGATTTTAGCTCGTAAAAAAGAAATTGGCATTATGAAATTGGTTGGTGCAACAAATAACTTTATCCGCTGGCCATTTTTTGTGGAAGGTATGTTTTTAGGGGTATTGGGAAGTGTTATTCCGATAGCTGTAATATTAATAGGTTACTATTTCTTAACACAGAATATGGCGGTATTGCAGCAATTTGACTTTATGACGATTTTGGACTTCTACCCATTCGCCTTACAAATTTCACTGATTATCGTTGGTATTGGTGCTTCTATTGGTATATGGGGAAGTCTCATGAGTGTTCGGAAATTCTTAAAAGTTTAATAGAATACGAGAAATTGTCAGATTAGAGAGGGGAAATTCTATGAAACGGTGTTATTTAATCCTAACTGTACTTGTCATCAGTACTATTTTCTCTTCAACCTCTGTTTTTGCAGAATCAGCGAATGAATTGGATAAAAAACTAGATGAATTAGAAGAGAAAAAAGAACAAATTAATCAAGAAGCTAATGAGGTAGAAAGTAAAGTAAATGAAACAGAAGAAAAAATTAATGAAAATCGAGAAGAACAACAAGAGACAAAAAGTGAAATGGATGAAATTAATAGTGAGATAGCAGACACACAAGCTAAACTACAAGCAAAAGCAGACGAAATAACAGCAACAAATAATAAAATAACAGAAACGGAAGATGAAATAGCAAAAACAGAAGAAGAGATAGAGGAATTAGAGGAAGAAATTAAACAACTTGAAGAAAAAATTGCTGATCGAGAAGAATTATTAAAAAACAGATTACGTGCTATTCAACAGAATGGTGGTAACACGAGTTATTTAGAAGTAATACTAGGTGCCCAAAGCTTTGGAGATTTTATTAACCGAGCGACAGCAGTAACGAAAATCATGGATTCTGATAAGAAAATCATGGAAGAACAACAGTCAGATAAAGAACAACTGGAAGAAAATAAGGTGGAAGTAGAAGAAAAAAAGGTATCTCTAGAAGAAAATAAACAAGAATTAGAAGATACTAAGTCTACACTTGTAGCTCAAAAACAAGAATTAGATGCAATCAAAGGAACCTTAAATCAACAAATGAATGAAAAAGAAAATTTAATAGAAGAGCTAGAAGTAGAAGAAGAAGAGTTAAATGAAATAAAATTATCAGCTGAAGAAGAACAACAATTAATTGATGCTAATGCTGCCTCTGTACAAAAAGCAATAGAACAAGCTGAAAAAGAAAAACAACGGTTAGAACAACTAGCAAAAGAAGAAGCAAGCAGTAATAATTCGGGTGCTAGTGTTAGTAGTGGTGGAAATGGAAAATTCATTAAGCCAACAACAGGTAGGGTGACTTCACCTTTTGATCCAAACAGACTACATCCGATAGATAATGTTGTAAAACCTCATAATGGTACAGATTTTGGCTGGAGAGCTGCAGGTGCCACAAATATCAAAGCTTCTGCTAGTGGTGTTGTATCTTATGCTGGTTGGATGAGTGGATATGGAAATACAATAATGATTACTCATTCAATCGATGGTCAAATTTATACAACTTTATACGCACATTTGAGTAGTATAAAAGTGTCAAATGGTCAGTCTGTGGAACAAGGACAATCAATCGCTATTATGGGATCTACAGGTAGTTCTACTGCAAGACACTTACATTTTGAAATCCATCCTGGTGGATACAAAAACCCTGTTAATCCGATGAATTATATCAATTAATGTTGATAGTTAAATCTACATACAAACTACAATAGTAAAAAATAAAAGACATCACAAAATACTTGTGATGTCTTTTTTAAACCTTCATAATATAGAAGTAAAGATATTTTTAGAAAGGATCAAATAACTCAATTCTAAATGGAAAGAACTAAGAAGTGGAGTGTGGGATCAAGAAGCTAACTCTGCTAACCATCTGAGGTGTTAAAATCCTGATGGTAGTCTCACTTTATTTAAGGCTATGGGGTGGAATAATGAATATTAGAAAAAGGTATCTCGTGTTAATTTTGTTTGTAGCGATTGCTTTAGGAGCAGTTGGTACTTATGTAGGCTTGGCTTTCTTTGCAGATGGAACTAGCCCAAGCGGTAATTTAGCAAGTTCAGATCGGGATTTGCTAACAGAACTAGCTGATCAACAAGAAACGATAGAAGAAAATATGGGAAAACTGTCTAAAGTAGTAGATGCTTTTTCCATTATTCAAGAAAACTATGTGGAGGAAGTTGAAGATAAACAATTAATTGAAGGCGCGATTCAAGGTATGCTTCAATCTCTTGATGATCCTTATAGTGTTTATATGGATCAGGAAACGATGGAGCAATTCAATGAACAAATTGAGTCTTCTTTTGAAGGGATTGGTGCTGAGGTTTCGATGACAGAGGGAAATGTGACGATCGTTGCACCGATAAAGGATTCTCCTGCTGAAAAAGCAGGCTTAAAGCCTAATGACCAAATTCTTTCTGTTGACGGGGAAAGTGTGGAAGGATTAGACCTTTATGAAGCTGTCAATAAAATACGTGGTGAAAAAGGTTCACAGGTCGTATTGGAAATCAGGAGACCTGGCGTAGATGATTTGTTAGAGGTAGAACTGACTAGAGATGCGATACCGTTAGAAACGGTTTATGTCGATACAAGAGAAGAGAATGGAAAGTTAATTGGTATTATTGAATTAACCTCATTCTCGGAAAATACTGCAAGTGACTTTGAGAATGGATTAGCGGATTTAGAGGAACAAGGTATTGATGGATTAGTCATTGACGTGAGAGGTAACCCTGGTGGTTTGTTACCTTCTGTCCAAGAAATTTTAAGTAATTTTGTTCCTGAGGATACCCCTTATCTTCAAATTGAGGATCCTTCAGGCAAGAAAACAAGATATTTCTCTGACATAAGCTCTGCTAAAGAATATCCAATTGTCACATTAATTAATGAAGGTAGTGCTTCTGCTTCTGAAATCTTAGCCGCTTCATTAAATGAAGCACTAGATTATGATATTGTTGGCGAAACATCTTTTGGAAAAGGAACGGTTCAACAAACTGTCTCAATGGGAGACGGTAGTACAATCAAAATTACCCGAATGAGATGGTTAACACCTGAAGGTAATTCGGTCCATGAAGTCGGGGTAGAACCAACGATTGAACAAAAAATGCCAGAGTATTATTACACCAATCCTGTTCAAGTTGAGGAACCATTAACCTTTAATGAGAGTGACGACAAAATTGAAAATGTGCAAATTATGTTGGAAGGATTAGGATATGATCCCGGCAGAACGGATGGCTATTTTAATAAAGAGACTCAAGCGGCAGTTGAGGCGTTTCAGCAAGATCAAGAATTGAATGTAACTGGTGAAGTAGACGAAAAGACTGCAGAAGTATTGCAAACAACGATCATCGAAAAAATCCGAAACAACGAAGATGATTACCAATTAGAAAAAGCAATCGACACCCTAACCGAATAAGCAAGCACTTAAGCTGTCATAGAATCCACTATGACAGCTTTTTAAAAGTGTCCAATAAATGGCCGAAAGTGTCCAGTAAATCAAGAAAAGTGTCCAATAAACCGTATAAAGTGTCCAATAAATTATAAAAAGTATCCAGTAAATACTCAAAAGTGTCCAATAAATCTTCAAACTAGTGTTTAGTGTAATAAAATAATGTAAATCCATTTTAACTAAAATGAAGTTATGGGTAGCCAAATTTGATTTTTTTTATCATAATAGAAGTAATATACATATTTTTTACCAAGATAGATAAAAAACTAGATTTCGCCACTACATGAGGAATTGGCGAATGTTTCTTATGACGTTTGTTGGGGAGGGGTTGTTTGGGATGGATTGGTTGATTGAATTTGGCGGGGTTATCGCACGTGTTTTTATGCAGCCGTTTATCTATTTATTTGTACTGCTCCTAATGCTGAGCGGTTATTGGCGCATTAAAAAGGATCGTCAAAATTTTGGAACGAAAGTATATGCTTATTTTCACGAGGCAAAACATACATGGTCGATATCGATCATGGTAGGATTGATCCTATCGATTTTAGCGATTGCGTTTGGTTTTGTCATTTCCATACCATTTGCTCTATTATTAGGCCTCGTTATGTTAATCGTTGCAATCGGTAACCGGTTCAGTTGGCTATCAGCAGGATACTCGTTAGCAATTGTGTCCGCAATGATGTATTTTCTCAACATTTATGGAGAGGATTATCTTCCAAGTAATTGGCTCAACTTATTAGATGCAACAGATTTATTTTATATACCTTTTATTATCGGTATCTTGTTACTAACAGAAACGTGGATCTTAGCCAAAATACAGCATGATGATACATTTCCGGAACTGGTAAAAAGCAGTCGCGGTAAATATTTAGGTCAGCATCGAATCAAAAAACTGACCATTATCCCATTTATGGCCTTAGTACCTGGTGGGTGGATAGAGCCTTTTGCGGAGTGGCCGTTATTAGAGATTTCTGGCGAGTCTTTTGGAGTGATGATTTTACCATATGTTTTCGGTTTTGAATATATCGTGAAGTCACGATTGCCACGTGATGCAACCAAATGGCTATCCAAAAGGGTTACATTACTTGCGATATTGATTTTACTAATTGCAGCAGGCAGTTACTACGTGCCATTTTTAACTGTTGTTGCGCTTGTTGTAGCATTCGTAGGAAAAGAATTAATACAGCTTGTTTACCGCTCCTCAGAAGAGCGACATACACCATATTTCCGCCCAGCTAAAAAAGGACTATTAGTACTTGGCACATTGCCAGATACACCAGCTGTCGATTTAGGTTTAATTCCTGGGGAAAGAATTGTGAAAGTGAACGAAATATCAGTAGAAAATGAAGAAAGCTTTTATCAAGCAGTAAATCAAAATCGAGCTTTTTGTAAATTAAGTGTGAAAGACTTAAACGGGGAAATCCGCTTTGCGCAACGAGCATTATATGAAGGCGAGCATCACAAACTAGGAATATTGTTTGTGAAAGAAAATGATAGTTATGTTCAAGAAAACATATTAGAAAAACAAGAGAGCTGATGATCAGCTCTCTTGTTTTTCATTAAATTGCAATAGTTCGCGAATCTCTTCTTCTGATAATTTTGATAGCAACGTTTCGCCTGGCTGAATAATTTGATCGACAAGTTCGCGTTTCTTTTGTTGCAGTTGATAAATTTTTTCTTCAATTGTTCCTTCGGTAATAAAGCGAATCACTTGTACTACGTTTTTTTGACCGATTCGGTGTGCTCTACCTGCAGCTTGTTCCTCCACTGCTGGATTCCACCATAGATCATATAAAATGACAGTATCTGCTCCTGTTAGGTTAAGACCTGTTCCACCAGCTTTGAGAGAAATGAGGAAAAATCCTTTTTCTCCTTCATTAAACGCTTCGACCATCTTCATTCGTTGTTCTGAAGGAGTGGAACCGTCTAAATAAAATACTTCCTGACCATTAGCTTCCAATGTATCACGGATAATTTCCAACATACTGGAAAACTGTGAAAAAATCAAAGTCCGCTTGCCATTAGCTTCCAATTCAGTTGTTAACTCCATTAATTGCTCAAGTTTACCTGACTGTCCGCTATAATTTTCCAAAAACAGGCTCGGATGGCAACAAATTTGTCGTAGTCGGGTAAGACCTGCTAAGATTTGCAGCTTGCCACGGTCAAATCCTTTTTCTTCAATGGTTTCATCTAGTTCATTTTGGATCCGTTGCAAGTATCCAATATAAACTTCTTTTTGTTCCTTCGTTAGTTCGGAATATTGAACAGACTCAATTTTGTCTGGTAGTTCATCCAGTACTTCTTTTTTCACTCGTCGTAGAATAAATGGCCTAGTAATCTTGGCGATATAATCTGTATCCAGGTTACTGAATGCTTTTTTGCTGCCGAAAAGTCCGGGTGATATCGTATAAAAAATCGACCATAATTCATCCAAAGCATTCTCGATAGGTGTACCACTCAGTGCGAAAAATTGTTTCGCTTGTAATGATCGCACCGCTTTTGCTGTTAAGGTTAAATGATTTTTAATTGCTTGTGCTTCATCTAAAATGATGCAATCAAACAAATGATTTTCATACAAATCCTGGTCTTTCCTAAGCGTTGGATAGGATGTAATGAGAATATTGGTATTTTGATGTTCTTGCAACAATTTTCGTCGATCCTGTTTAGGTCCGATAATGACACCAGCAGTCAATGTAGGTGCGAATTTTTCAACCTCTTTTTTCCAATTGTATAACAGGGACGCAGGAGCAATGACGAGTGCTTGATAATGTCCTGCTTTATCATTTGCTTCTGACAGAATGTAGCTGATCGTCTGCAATGTCTTTCCTAATCCCATATCGTCTGCTAAAATACCGCCTAAATGATAATGCGATAATGCTTTCATCCATTGAAATCCAGTGACTTGGTAGTCGCGGATATCCGCTTCTAATTGATCTGGTAACTCAAATTGTAATTGCTCGGGATGCTTTAACTGCTCCAGCATTTGCTGAAATGATTCACTATAGCGGTGATCTGTCTTATTCAATGCTTCTTCGACCTGAAAACTCCGAGCAGCTGGAATCGATATTTTGCCATCTTCCATCTGCTTTTTAGTCAAGTCTAGCGTCTTTTGCAGCTTTTGAAAGGAAGAAAAGTCATCTGATTCTAGACGGATAAGTGCTCCATTCGGGATCCGATAATATCGCTTTTTTTCGACTAAAGCTTGCAAGATATTTGCGACATTTTCGTCTGAAATACCTTCCAGGTCAAATTCGATATCTAGCATTCCTTCAGACGGACGATAATCGACATTGGATTGTAAGGTAATTTGATCAATGCCTTCGACCATTTGTTTAACACTTCTTGAAAGGAAGACAGATGCCACGTTTTCCATATGATAGACACCTTCATGGATGAACGAATAAATTGCATCATCATTAAACAAATAAAACGCCTGGTTCATTTCGATAAATGCTTCATCACGAAGCATTTGCATTATTTCCTGCTCCTTGTGTGTTTCGCGCTTTACAATTGTTTCTCCTGATCCTTGTTCAGAGTATGGGGTAAATACGGACTCACCATAGTGATATTCCACTTCAGCTTTTAAGGCTCCATCGATTTCGTCGACATAGATTTTCGTCTGTAAAGGTGCCGTGTTAATCTGCTTTTCCATTCTTTCCGTCATATTTAATGTACCAACCTGTTCAAATTGCGGCATGACATTTTTGACGAAGACATCCATTTCATTTGGCGAAATCATTTGTTTTTTCTTATTTTGAAAAGGGATCACACGGAACAATTTTTCTAAAATCATTTTCTGTTGATACGTTATTTTGTAAAAGTGATGTTCATGGATTACGTATCGATAACTATCTAAAAAGTAATATTCAGATAGATCGGTCATTTCTAATATATAATTATTGGACTGTTGATAATCAAGATGAAACTCTAGCTGATCATTCATATCACTTACTGCTATTGCTGGATATTCCTTACTGTTTTTATGCCGAAATACATAGTCCATTTCCGTTAGTTGATCTAACAATTGGTCAATTAAGCTTGGAGGAATATAAATACTTCTAGGTTGCTCCAGCTTTAAAACATAGCTATTTCCGAATAGGCGCTCTTGTTCATAACAAGTCAAAAGCATTTCAATCATTTTTTGATCTTTTGATGTAAAGTAATGAATCGATGGTTCAAAAGTAAAACTTTGATTAACTTTATAGGAGTCACCACTACTCAATGCTTTTAAAAATCCGCGAATATCCCGAATTACATATGGTCTTTTATCTCCGATTTTCACTTCGATACTCAGGGCATACTGAGAGTTTTTATTTGCCTTTGTTAAGGACAAAAGGTATTCCGTCTCCACTACTAGCGGTGTTTCCGTCTGTTCTTTTTTATCACGAAATGTATGTAATAATTGTTTAGCGAACAGATCAGTATCCTGTGTAGGTGCTTGTTGTGCACCACGATCCACTGCGAATTTTCTGCGATTAGATTGAGCATCCTGTGTAATGGCTAACAGCACTGCCGCAACATGTTTACATGTACCATGTGCTTCAAAGGCTGGACAGTTGCAAGTCGTATCTACCTTCATGTCGTCCGAAAAATAGATGCGAACGGTATAAATTTTCGTTCCTTTTACAAGCCCGCGCCAAGAGTTGGATTCCGGATTATAGGAAAGCCCGTATACTTTTCCTGTTTGATAATATTGATAACCTCGTTTATAGAAACGTTCACCAGTAAGCTGGCGGATCGATTGTTCAGTCATTTGAATTTGTTGCAAATTGATCCCATCCTTATTTAAAGAATCCATCATTATATTATATCAGATTCTGTTTTTGATGCCATCCAGATGATATTTTTATTTTATCTCTGTTTGATAAGTGGTAAAATAGGAGAGGTTAAAAGGTACGTTAAGCAGAAAGTAGGTAACAATATGGAATTACAAGAAGAAGTGCAAAAAAGAAAAACATTTGCGATTATTTCACACCCTGATGCAGGGAAAACAACGATGACAGAAAAGTTACTGTTGTTTGGTAATTTAATTCGCTCAGCAGGTACTGTCAAAGGGAAGAAGTCTGGAAAATTTGCGACATCGGACTGGATGGAAATTGAGAAGCAACGTGGGATTTCAGTCACTTCCAGTGTGATGAACTTTGATTATAAAGGGCATAAAGTCAATATTCTCGACACACCTGGTCACGAAGATTTTAGTGAAGATACCTATCGAACCTTAACAGCTGTTGACAGTGTAGTCATGATTATTGATGCAACCAAAGGGATCGAAGCCCAAACGATTAAGCTGTTTAAAGTTTGTAAAATGCGTGGGATACCGATCTTCACGTTTATTAATAAATTAGACCGGGAAGGACGCGAACCGTTAGAGTTATTAGACCAAATCGAGGATGTCCTGAATATTGAAACCTATCCTATGAATTGGCCGGTCGGCATGGGGAAACGTTTCTTAGGTATATTAGATCGTTACCATGATCAATTTATCCGTTTTAATGGCAATGAAGAAGAATCCTATATACCTATGACTGAGATGGAAAAAGAAGAAGATATCTTTAATCATCCGACCTATCAGGATACGGTGGAAGAATTGGAATTACTGGATGAAGCAGGTGATCAATTTTCGTTAGATCGTGTATTAGCTGGCGAGCAAACACCGGTATTTTTCGGTAGTGCGCTCGCTCCATTCGGAGTCCAGACCTTTTTCGATACATTTATCGATATGGCTCCTGCACCAGGACCCCGTCGTACCGAAGAAGAAGTCATCAGTCCTGATTATCCTGATTTTTCCGGGTTCATTTTCAAAATTCAGGCAAACATGAATCCTCAGCACCGTGACCGGATTGCCTTTTTACGAGTCTGCTCAGGTCGGTTCGAGCGCGGGATGAATGCAACACTTGCTCGTACAGGGAAAAGTATTCGTCTGGGGCAGACACAACAATTTGTCGCTTCCTCACGTGATACGGTAGAAGAAGCCTATGCCGGTGACATTATCGGTGTCTATGATCCAGGATCATACCGAATTGGTGACACATTGATCGAGGGGAAGAAGTCATTTCAATATGATGAACTGCCACAATTCCCACCTGAAATGTTCCAGCGCGTAACAGCGAAGAATGTGATGAAGGCGAAGCAGTTTAGAAAAGGGATCGAGCAACTCGTACAGGAGGGTGCGATCCAATTGTTCCGCGGTTATCCAACCGATTCGATGATCATCGGCGCTGTAGGACAGCTGCAATATGAAGTGTTCCAGCATCGGATGAAAAACGAGTACAACGTAGAAGTGATGCTTGAATCAATAGGTGATCGCATTCCACGTTGGCTAAAAAAAGAACAAGTTGATCCAACATTATTTGATGAACGCAATCTGTTAGTGAAAGACCGTGAAGATGAATTCCTCGTCTTGTTTAAAAACGATTTCGCATTAAGATGGTTCATTGATAAACATCCAGAGATCGACCTAATTGATTTATACGAAGTAAACCAATACGATCAAACCACATAATAAGAAAAGCGCAGAGCGCCCGCTTAGAAACGTAGCGA